>CAMLEL010000434.1 GCA_946478935.1 uncultured Armatimonadota bacterium | reverse complement strand
TCGATGCCAACCTGGAAGTGCGTTCTCACATCGTCGAGGGGTGGTGGAAGGACACGGGCACGGTGGATGCCATGCTGGAGGCGAATCGACTGATTCTGGAGGATATCGAACCGGACAACCAGGGCCAAATGGACGCCCTCACGAAGCTTGAGGGGCGGGTCAAGGTTGGCAAAGGAACGACGCTTGCAAACAGTGTCGTTCGAGGTCCGGCGATCCTCGGCGAAAACTGTCGGATTGTCGACAGTTTTATTGGGCCATTTACTGCCTTGGCAGATAACATCAGCTTGGAGTCAACCGAAATCGAGAATTCGATCGTAATGGGAGATTGCGAGATTATTCATGCCCCATCGCGATTGGCCAATTGTCTGATCGGTCGGGGAGCCTCCATCAAGCGCAGCGTCGGAACGCCTCGAACCACCCAACTGGTTCTGGGCGATTCTAGCTCTGTCGTTCTTCCTTAAAAGTACTCATCGCTCATTTGGACGGCTTCATCCATGTAGGCTACGGCGAACCTGACCAGAGATTCCTCACTGGCAGTCGAGTTTTCGGGCATGAATCGATAAAACACGGAATCGCTGCGGAAATCGCCCAGAAGGGGTCCGACAATCATCGCGGTCGTCAGGTTCTGAGTTAGTGGATAGTAACCCTTGGGGCCTTTGTAGAAAAACAGAGCGAGCCGTGTTTCCTCACCGCGATAGATCGTGGCAAGCGTCGCCGTGATGGTGCCGCGGGTTTTCGTTTTGAGGTCGATGGATCGCTCGTTGGTGAACTCCCAACCCTGTGCCCGGAAGCAAACGTGAGGATCATGAAAGCTTCCGCGGTTGTCGCCGGCAATGACCGTTGCGTCGTAGGTGTTCTCGTTGTCCTGAAATCGTCGGCAGACAATGCCCGAGGGATTCAGAGTGTCATAGATTTCCTTGCTGTTGGTGTAGCTGACTTTAGGATCCTCGGCGCCGGGAATATAGCTGTATCCGTCGAGCCCGATCGGCGTATGGTCCTTCATCCACTCTTCTGACACGGTCGGCGCAGCATCGCCCTTTGTCGCGATAAACGCAATCGCCACAACCGCAAATAGAGCGGCCAGGCCAAAGAATCTTTTCATCAATCCTTCCATCCAAGAAACCTCGCTAGCTTGAAAAGTATGAAGAAACAGACGATCAGCGTGATGTAACCGCTGTAGTCGTGGAATTTGATGCCCGCATCGGCGCCATATTGGCTGCCAACGAGTCCGATCAATGCAATTCTCAGCCCGTTGATCAGAAGGCAGAGCGGAATAATCGCCAGAAACATCAGCAGATTGGCCCACAACCGGAGCCCACCAATCATGACGAAAAAGCAGGTGAAGGCGGTGATCGCCAAGACCAGTTTGAGCCCGCTGCACGGAACACCTACATTCAGCCAAAAATCACCGATCAGGATATCGGTCGTGTTGGGCGGCATGTAGGGGGTTCCGACGAGATCCAGCATTCGAAATGCGATCTTGGTGCTGATCAGCTGGAGCGGGTTCGTGTAGTTGGTGACGAATCCACTCCAAATTGGCAGAGCGAATAGAAGGTACAGGATGGGTGCTGCCAGAGCTACTGCCCAGCGCACGCCGAATAGGAACCATACCGATGCGATCAGGACCAGGACGAAGCTCACGCTATAGACCGACTGCATCTGGGCCATGCGCGCCACATAGGCGACCCACAACATGGGGAGGAGAATGATCAAAGCCCAGCCTGATGGTGCAATCGGGAGCTGATTGAGTCGCGGGTAGAGGCGGTAAATGAGATAGCCGGTGATCAAGGGAACCAGAAATCCGTGCGTGTAGTAGCCGTCTTCACCGGTCCAAAGTCGGGGGAGCGAGCTCAGCAGGTCCCAATAGATGACCGTCAATGCGGCCACGATCGAGAGCACGGGCAGGAAGTATCGAGATGCAACGGCTGTCTGCACGGCATCTCGCCAAGAAAACTTGGCCGCTGGTTGCGTTACTCCCTTAGCCGCTTCGGGCAGATCGTTTTTGATAGGGATCTCAAGGTCCCCCATGACTGTTCTCCTCTTTGGTCAAGCAACGCAGATGGACTTCAAGAATGATACCAATCTTCACAGAACTCCTTATTTGGGTCGATTCGCCAATCCTCTGGGCCCTCTCGCGGTGTGGCACAATCTGTGCTTGGTGTTCACTTCCGGATCGGAGATTCGTTAATTTATGAAAGTTGCAGTGATCGGAACAGGTTATGTTGGTTTAGTGACAGGAGTCGTTCTCGCCCAACTTGGTAATGACGTCATTTGCGTCGATAACGATGAGGCCAAGGTCGCCAAGTTACGCGAAGGGATTCCCCCGATCTACGAACCGGGCGTCGAAGAGATGCTCAAGCAGGGCCTCAAAGACGGGTTCCTCAAGATATCCACCTCGATCGCCG
Source organism: uncultured Armatimonadota bacterium (assembly GCA_946478935.1). The sequence continues at coordinate 111 of CAMLEL010000434.1, read as the reverse complement.
ACGCAACTCGCGCCAGCGAGGTCGTTTTCATCGCTGTCGGAACTCCGCCGGCTGCGGACGGCACGCCGGACTTGACGGCGGTACGAGCCGTGGCTCATGAGATTGCCAAAA
>CAMLEL010000433.1 GCA_946478935.1 uncultured Armatimonadota bacterium | reverse complement strand
GCAACATCGTCTTCGACAACACATCCACCAAGGGTGCCGAGTACCAACGCAAACAACGAGAGAATTGACAAGGTTTTCTTCATAGATAACTCCTAAGTACTTTTACGCCGTGTTCCGTATTTCTGTCGCTTAGTCACCATCGCCATCGCAATCACCACTGTCGCCAATCCAACGTGTGTCTCCGCCGCCATCTGTCCAACCGGTGTCGACATTGGTCGTATCCCTCAGTTTGCGATTGATCAAGATGAAAGCAAACACAAAAATGAAGAAAAGAATCCCGAAAGCTATCGTTACCGGATGAAGCACCAAATCACCTACCGATTAAAGTACGGAACCAGCCATAGGCGGGTTCACAACGGTTGGCACTGGTTAATGGGAGTAAGTCCAGTAAATCTGGTCGACGAACGCCGACCATCGGAAACCATAGGTCGGTCCGACGGACCTGTAAGCAACCAGAGCGAGCATGCGTCCTGTGCCCGCCTCGCTAAAGCGCAGCGGATCGCCTAGCGCAGTGTATTCCTGCACATTGTCCCAGGCGCCGAGCATGTCGCTGCCCAACGTAACCCAACTGTTTGCCGACCAGTCCCACAGCGCCATCGTTTGGTGAACATTCGGCGAAGTGGAGCGAGACTCAACAGCCAGCGCTATTCCAGTCGGGTCGAGAGGCAGGCGGCCTTCGACAATCACCTGGGCAGGGTATCCGCCACCCAGATCAGACTGGAGCACCATCGGCGCGTTGTCAGAGTAGAACATATCCCAGATGCCGCCGGTCATAACCGACCCTCGCGGCACCTGAAAAGCGTGGGGCGAAAGGCCGCTCACAACGAATGCCTCGGTCTCCGTGACCTCCGGAACCGTCTGCGCCATCGCGCCCGCCGTTCCTAACGCTGCAATCGAAGCTATGAGCAGTTTCATTTTCAAACCATCCTCGCGACTTGCGTCGCATCACCGCTTACTACGTTCGCGGCGCTTCGATGGCTGCCCGAACTACTTCTTCGGAGAGATCACGATACGGCGCGCCGGCTCCTCGCCCTCGCTGTATGTCTCCACGCCATCGATATCTCGCAGGACGTTGTGAATGACCCTTCGCTCATGCGCGGGCAACGGGTCGAGAACGGCCTCCTGCTTGCGATCGAGCACCGCAGCGGCAACGTCGCGAGCCAATTGCTCGAGCGCAGCGTTTCGCTTGGCGCGGTGGTCCGCAGCGTCGAGAGTGAGGCGAGTCCCGTTCGGATGCTTCCGGCCGAACATGGCGTTGGTCAGGTACTGAAGCGAATCGATGACCGCCTTCTCGCCCACAAGAACGTCCACGTCCTTTCCGCTCAAATCCAGATTAACGTACTTCCCGCTCACGTCCGCCAGCTTGGCCGAGACCGAAAGCCCGGACAGTTTCAAAACTTCGTTCAAAACCCCCTCAGCGACTTTGCCATCTTCCTTCGTGGCGACCACATCCGTTTCGGCTTCCTCGCTTGTGGCCTGTTCGGCCTTGGCTTTGGCCGGCCGCGACTTCTCGGCTTTTGGAGCCCTCTCAGGCTTATCCTTCGGCGCTTCCGCCTTGGCTTCCGCAGCCTTCAAGGTCGCCTTGACCCTGTAATTCGTTTTGGCGAACAGGCCCTTGGCGCTCTCCTCGATCACCTCGAAATCAAGGTCGTCGACGCTCACGCCCAACGACTCGGCGGCCGCTTTCTTCGCGTCGTCTAAGGTCCTGCCAGTGGCTTCTGTGGTTTGGTTCAAAGTTCGTATCTCCTATCGCTTCTTCTTTTGTTTGCCGCCCTTGGGCTTGTGCAGTACCGGCGCCCCGGTCTTGGGCGCAGGTGAAATCCCATTTGTGCCGTTGCCGCTGGGGCCGTCTTTCGGCTGCAGCCCGCCAAACAACACGCTCTTCTTTTGCTCCTCTTCGCTTCGTTCCACCAAAGGCGGAATCGGCATCCGCGACACGATGTAGCTCTGTGTCGTAGTGAGTATGTTCGATGTTATCCAGTAAATGAGAAACGCGCTCGGATACGGCAACACCGTAAGGAACAAAACGGTAAACAGCAACCCGGTGCTGATGCCGATCATCTTCGCCTGCTTCGCAGTTGAAGGGTCGCTCACCGTCAGCAACGCCTGCACCACCATCGAGATGCCGTAGAGGATGACCAGCGGCACGTCCATCTCGCCGAGGTTCGGCGCAAACAGCCCTGGATTGGTCGCCGCCGATTCCGGATTGATCCAGAGGAACGTCCCGTTGTGGAAGTTGAATCGGTAGCTGCCCATCGCCATGAACACCCAGATGAAGACAGGCATAGTGATGAGCAGCGGCAAACAGCCCGCCATCGGGTTGATGCCGTAGCGCGCGTACAGCTTCATCATCCGCTGCTGCAACTCGGGCCCCTGATACTTGGATTGTAAGTCCTTGATCATCGGCTGCAGAAGCTGCATCCGCTTCACGCCGATGATCTGCTTCTGGCTCAACGGCCAAACAATCACCCTTACAATAACCGCAAGCAGCACACTGGCAAACCAGTAGCTGAAACC
>CAMLEL010000432.1 GCA_946478935.1 uncultured Armatimonadota bacterium | reverse complement strand
TACTTTGTTCCGAACCCAGAACTTGCAATGGAAGGCAACGAATTAAAGCTGGAATCGCCCGCGCCTGTTGGCCTCGTGGTCCCATCTACCACGACCCGCGAGATTTCAACGGGCGGCGAATTGGATGTCTTGGGGCGATCACTGCTCGATAGGGCTTCTGCGCAAACCATGAAAAGCAGATGCAGCCCAAATGACGCTCCGAGTGCGAATCCTATCCGGGAAGTCGTCTCTTGGTTCATCACAAAGCCGCCTTTTCGGGGATTGCGCCGCTCGACACCATGGCATTAATGAGCGTGGTAGCCGATTGCTCAGTTTCCGACACAATCGATCGCTGACGCGCCGAGAAATAGTTGTAGGCAACGAAACAGATCACTGCAACAGTCAAGCCCGTGGCCGTGGCGTAGAGCGCTTCACCGACGCCAGCGAGAATCTGGTCATTGGAGTTTTGATCCCGTGACCCGGAAATGGCTTGAAAGGTACCGATCATCCCAAAGAGTGTCCCCAACAACCCAAGTAAGGGTGAGATGGTGGTGGTGGTGTCCAGGACGGGCAGATACTTCTCCAACCGTTGAAAGTAGCGTTCACCGACTTCTTGTACCTTTCGTTCCACATGGGCGACTCCGTGCTCCCGATTGCGCAGGATCGCAGCAAGGCACGCCGCGACCGGCCCCGGGCGAGAATCGCACGCTCGGACAGCGTCCTCGATGGCTTGTTCTTCTACCAATCGAACGACCCGTTTGATCAAGCCAGGCGACACGTCGCCATCCTGCTTGTACACCATCCAACGTTCGATAATGATCGCAACGGAGATAACGGACATTAGCAGGAGTGGAATCATCACGATTCCGCCGGCTTGAATGAAATGCAGCACGTTTGACATGCGTTCCCCTTTTAGACGCGCCGAGAGTTCGATTTGCTCAGCAATAATGTTTTCGGCATGGCCAAGCGTGATTTTGGAGCGATCGCGGTAGATTTGGGAGCAACTTCCGGCAGATTCGCCGGAGGTTGGATCGAGGAGGGCCGCATCCACTTCGAGGTGCTTTGGCAGAAGTCCCACCAAGCCACGGAGCGCGCTGGCAGGTTGGAATGGGATCTGAGCGCCATGCTTGAACTTGTGAATGCGGCAGCGCAATATGCCCAAACCGCCTTCGCCTCATCCACTCTGGGTATCGATGCTTGGGGTGTCGACCATGGCTTCATCGACCGAGACGGCTCGATCCTTGGGAATCCAGTTTGCTATCGCGACCTTTCCCACGCCAAAGCTTTCGAATCGCTGGCCCCATTTCGTGAGGAGCTCTTTGCCCACACAGGCATCCAGCACCAACCATTCAATACGATTTGCCAGTTGGTCGCCAGGGCCGCAGAAGATCCCACGCTTCCTTCTCGTGCGCGATTCCTAATCTTGCCCGACTTGATTGCGTACGCCCTTACTGGTGAGATTTCCCACGAACTGACGCAAGCTTCGACGACCCAGCTCATGGGACTCGACTGCAAATGGTCGCGTCGGGCTTTTGAAATTGCACGTTGGCCCTTGCCCGAGGGTCAGCCCATGAAGCCGGGATTCTTCGGAGGAAAGATTATCGACAATGTCCGCTTGGTCAAGGTGGCCAGCCACGATACAGGATCAGCGCTAGTTGGCTTCGGAAGACAGGCGACCGACCAGATGTACGTGAACGTCGGAACCTGGTCGCTTGCCATGTTCCGGCGAAATGAACCGATCGTCGGGAGAGATGCTGAACTGGCAAACTTTACCAATGAGCGCTCAGCCGATGGATCTGTTCGACTCCTGAAGAACATTCCGGGCTTTTATGTGTTGAATCGCCTCCATGAAGAGCTTGGCGTGGCTCAACCGATGTCAGACTGGATCGCGGCATCGGAGAACACTGGCGAGGTGATCGACCTTTTCGACGATGAATTCTTCAATCCGTCTTCCATGGTCGCGACCTGCATTGCGAAGCTTGGGCGCATCCCGCGTTCGGACCGAGAATGGGCTGGCCTCGCGCTCAACTCACTGGCGTCTGCGATCGCCCGTCAACCCGCGGCCGCACAGGCATTGGGGGTCGAACCCGTCCGAAAGATTCGAATCGGTGGCGGAGGTTCGCAGAGTGCGGTCCTGTGTCAGGCTATCGCCAATGCTTCGGGTCTACCAGTGATAGCTGGCCCCGCGGAGGCAACCGTGGTCGGAAACTTGGCAATGCAGTTTCTAGCTTCTGGTGCGATCGAAACGCAGGAAGAAATGGCTAACTTGATTGAGGCGAGCTTGGACCTCGTGGAGTACCAGCCGGCATGAAAGTCCAACTGATGCTGACGTGCCTTTGCGACGCGTATTTTGGCGAAGTCGGCATCGCGGCAGTCAGGGTGCTACGAGCCGCCGGATGCCAGGTTTCATTCCCCGAGAAGCAGACTTGTTGTGGTCAACCACCGTTCAACTCCGGCGACTGGCAAGCAGCTCGGGATATCGCTCACCACGGTTTGCAATCGTTCGAACCGGGCATTCCAATCGTAACTCCAAGCGGATCTTGT
>CAMLEL010000431.1 GCA_946478935.1 uncultured Armatimonadota bacterium | reverse complement strand
GCGGCTCGACCAGGTGACGGAGGAAATGTTGCAGCGGGCATCGTCGAATTCTTCCAAGACGAAGAGAATTCCAAGCTTATCGACGATCTGTTTGCCAACGGGGTTAACCCGCCCGAGATTGCCAAAGCAGCGAGCGGCGGCAAGTTCGAAGGAATGACATTGGTGTTCACAGGCAAACTTGAGCGGATGACAAGGGAAGAGGCCGAGGCGATGGTGCGCGACGGCGGTGGAACGCCAGCGGGCAGCGTCAGCAAAGCGACCACACTCGTGGTGGCGGGACCCGGCGCCGGCAGCAAGCTCGGCAAGGCCGAGCAGTTGGGCGTTGAAATCATTTCGGAAGATGAGTTCTTCACCAGGTTCGATCTGTGATCGAGCACGCGCAGTTAGACTTTGCCGCGTGCGTTACAAGCGGCCAAGTCTTCCGGTTTCGGGAGGCTGACGGTACTTGGAAAGGGGTTGATGGTGGCAACGTCATCGAGGCAACACGTCACCCCGATGGCTGGCTGGTTTCCTCACGGCCTGATGAAGGTGCCTGGCGACGATTTCTGCAGATCGACGTGGATCTGCTGGGCATACAAGATCAGCTGACGAACATCGAGCCGAGGATGGCGCCCTTGATTGCAGCAATGCCAGGCTTGCGGACTCTCCGCCCACAGTCAGCCCATGAAACGCTGGTCTCGTTCCTGTGCACGCCGAACAACCACATGTCTCGTATTGTGCGAATGGTTGAACACCTTGCGTCGCAGGGCCATCCGCTGGAAGACAGCTTTTCGTTCCCCTCGCTTAAAACGATCGCCGGGCTCAGTGAGGAAGACCTACGTCGCAACGGATTCGGGTACCGCTCCCGGACGATCCCGGAGGCGGCCCGAGCCATCGTTTCGAAGGGTGCAAACTGGCTTGAAAGCCTCAAGCCGCTGCCGCATGAGGACGCTCGAAGCGAGCTAACCTCGATTCCTGGAATCGGCCCGAAGCTCGCCGACTGTATCTGCCTCTTCGGCCTTCATCAGGATGCTGCCGTGCCGATCGATACGCACGTTTGGAAGACTGCCGTCGACTGGTATCTGCCCGAGTATAGGGGCGTCGGCCTTACGCCCGCCCGGTACGAGACAGCGCGTCGGGCGTTCGTCGATCGGTTCGGTAACCTCTCTGGGTGGGCGCAACAGTACGTGTTCTACCACCAATTTCTATCGTATCGTCGTACAAAATCCGTACGAAGTTCAGTATGAGGGAGCGGAACCGCCTTCTATGCAGTATCATAAAGTGTCTAGCATTGGGTTATCCGCAGATAATCGGAGGTGTGCCATGCACAAGTCAATGAGGAATAAATTTAGATTAGTTAGCTTGCTTGGTCTTGGGCTTTCAGTTTCGGCCGCACTTGCGGTCGATGAGAGCCACTATATGGAGATGTACCGCGACTACCCGGTCGGCACCTGGCGTCTTGAGATGCCACAAGGTGGCAGCTGGGAAAACCGCGCCGACTTCGTCTACGCACACGAGCGATCCGCTCGTGTTACGATGAATAACACGCAAACTTTTCAGGTCCGCGACAGTTGGAGCGGCCTGGATCGAACCGGGGCGACCCACCTCGAGTTTTACTTTTATTGTGACCAGCAAGTTTTCAACGGGTTGGACATCGATGCCGCAACCGAAACAGTAACCGGTCCTCGACTGCACCTCAACAACCTTGCGAGCCATACGCCCGGTCAGTGGTCGCAAATCAGAATTCCGCTTAGTGCGCTCGGCCTGACTTCGGGATCCCGATTCAAGTTTTTCAGGCTGTTCAACTTTACCGGTGGACAGATTCAGTTCTTTATCGACGAAGTAAGGCTGGTTCGCCCTGTCGACGCGAACGTTGAAGTCACCATCAATCCCGCAGTCGTCGACTATGTGGTTCCTGCGCCGATGTTCGGCGCGGGAGGCAGCATTTTCAATCCGTACTTCGACTTTTCTACCACGAAGACGCGTGTAAGAGAAGCCGGAATCAACGCGTTTACCTACCCAGGCGGTACGGACACGAATGCATTCGACTGGCGCACGAATATGGAGATCAGGAACAACGTTCCCGCGATCCTGAAGGTCGACGGTTTTCTTAAGATGTCGGATCAGTTGGGTGCCCAGAAAGTGATCGGCGTCAACTACGGCTCCGGAACTCCGGAAGATGCCCGAGACTGGGTTCAATACGCGAACATCACTCGAAACTCAAATGTGAAGTACTGGGTGATCGGCAACGAGAACTACGGCGTGTGGTCGTATGACACCAAGCCGTTCAAGCATGACGCAATCACCTATGCTCAGTTTGCGATAACTGCCATCCAGATGATGAAGGCTGTCGATCCGACGATCAAGATCGGCATCAACGGCATGCATAGTGAAACCGCTTATCCGCAAAGGATTAGCGTCACGAATCCCCGCACCGGCCAATCCGTCAATGGTTGGACACCGGTGGTCCTTGCGCTCATGAAGCAAGCGGGCGTTTATCCGGACTGGGTCGACTGCCACTACTATCCTCAGGGCCCGTTCGCC
>CAMLEL010000430.1 GCA_946478935.1 uncultured Armatimonadota bacterium | reverse complement strand
TCTCGCCGCCATGGCCATGGGCCAGAAGACGTCGGGGAACATCGAGGGGACCGTCAACGACCCGAACGGGGCGGTCGTCCCTAACGCGACTGTCACAGCCCGATCCACCGGCACCACGGCGGGTTACAACCAGACGACCCAAACCGATTCGAACGGCTTCTACCAGTTCAGTCAGGTACCGGTCGGCACATACGAGGTCACCGCCACCGGCACAGGCTTCTCCACCTCCCGCCAACAGGTGACCGTCGTCCTCGACCGTGCGGCCCCGGCTAACTTCCAGCTCACCGTCGGGCAGGCAGGCGTCGTAGTCGACGTCGTGGCTGACGCCAGCGCCACCGTCGATCTGACGGATACAAAAATCGACACCAGCATCACGAAGCGCGTGATGGACAATCTGCCTAAAGGCGTCGGCTTCTCGTCGCTGCTGAAGATCGCTCCGAATGTGCGACCCGAACCGCTCTCCGCCGGGTTCCAGGTAGACGGCGCCAGCGGCGCTGAAAACGTATTCAACATCGACGGCCAGGAGGTGACCAACTTCCGCACCGGCCAGCTGAACGCATCAAACAACCTTGCGTTTCCGCTCGTCCAAGAGGTCCAGATCAAATCCACCGGTTACGAAGCCGAGTACGGTGGGGCCACGGGAGGCATCATCCAGGTGATCACCCCGGGCGGCAATGATGAGTGGCACGGCAACTTCGGTGCGAACTTCAGTACTCAGCGGCTTAATGGACGTCCAAGGCCCGTGCTCAACCGTTTCGCTACCGGTTCCGGAGCGAGCCAAGGCACCAATGCTCCCGGTCAATTCGAGTATTTCGAGCCCCCGAAACCCGAGGGTACGACCTTCAATCCCATCGCTAATATCAGCGGCCCTATCTTCAAAGGAAAGCTTTGGTTCTCGGGCACCTATGCCCCGACGATCTTCGAGCAAAACGTCACGATCGATTATTTCAATAGCTCGACGACCCCGGGCATTACAAATAACCCGAACGGAAGGTTCGTTACCGAATCGATCAACTATCAGAGCAGCCAAACGAGTCAGCAGGCACTGTTCCGTCTGGACGCGCAACCGACGTCGAAGTTGCGCATGTTCGGGACCTTCCTGTGGAATCCCATCTCTGTAGAAGGTGCCTTGCCGGTCGTTAATCCCGCAGCACAGGCTTCAAATTGTGGGGCGACCCTGGATTTCAACTCAAGGTGCATCGCTAACGAAGGGCTGTCGGGCGTGCCGCAGCAAGCGAATTTCGGCGGTTCGATCGGACTCTTGCGTGGGTCGGAATTTCTCGGCCAGCAGGGCGGCCGGCAGAATTCGAACAACATCAACGGTCAGGTGACCTACAACCCGCTCAACTGGATGATCTTGAATTTCCGCGGCGGGCGGACCTTCCTGAACGAAAAGCTTGCCTCGTACGGCCTACCGCGTGTGGTTCGGGTCTTGTGCTCGACTGCGGGTAATCCGGCGGGCGTTCCCGGTTCGGGATGTTCCGCGGGCTTCAACAACATAGCCGCAAACGGAAACTTCCAGATCGACTATGATGTCTCCACACGCACGACATTCGACGCAGACGCGAGCTTCGTGGGCGTCAATCTTTACGGCCGGCACAATTTTAAGGTCGGCTACCAGCTTAACCGGTTGTTCAACACGACCAGCCAGGGCTACACCGACACTGGTGTCGTGACGCTTATCTATGGCGGTTCGATCGAAGATCAAACCGGCCAGGATGAAACGGGCGAGACCGCGGGGAACCCGACCGGTAACTGCGCCACCGCTGCTGCCGGAGCTCCATGCAACTGGGGTGTCGGCATTCTGCAGCGCTTCGGTACCGTGGGCGAGGCGAGCAGCATGAATCACGCGATCTTCGTCCAGGATTCGTGGCAGATCCACAACCGAGTCACTCTGAATCTTGGGATCCGATTCGAGAACGAAACCGTCCCGAACTTCGGAGCGGAGGGTACGGAGGCGATCAAGTTCGGCTGGGGCGACAAGATCTCCCCGCGACTCGGCGTCGCATTCGACCTACTCGGAAATGGAAAAACCAAGCTCTTCGCGAGTTACGGTTGGTTCTACGATCGATTTAAGTATGAACTGCCGCGGGGCTCCTTCGGCGGTGATTTCTTCCGTCGAGACTACTTCGAGATCCTTCCGAGTAGGGGGACCTCATTCACCAACTACACTCGGCCGGCGATACTCGGTACAACGCCGGATGTACTTGGCGGCACATGCCCAGGAGCGTCTACAGGGGTGAACGCCCCTATCGGGAATGGCTGGTCCGTTTGCCAATTCGATTTCCGTATCGCGACCAATGCGGCGGATGCCGATATATTCGTCACTGGGGCCGTGGATCCCGACATCAAGGCCGCTCGGCAAACCGAATACACGATAGGGCTCGAGCATCAATTGGGGAATAACTTCCTCCTCGCGGCACGCTTCACACACAAGTGGGTGGACCGGGCGGTCGAGGACATCGGCGTATTCACAGCTCAGGGCAGTGAAGCGTATATAATTGGCAATCCCGGCATCGGACTCG
>CAMLEL010000429.1 GCA_946478935.1 uncultured Armatimonadota bacterium | reverse complement strand
CTGTCTTCGCCCAAGCCAAGGTCGCCGCCAAGAAGTCTGCCGACCTTTCGAACCTGAAGCAAGTGAATCTGGCAACGATCATGTATGCCGGCGACTATGACGACGTGATGCCACTCGGCGCTTACTGGGTGAATGATCCGTCGGTCGGATGGAAGCTCTCGACTTGGAGAGTCCTTACTGCGCCATACATTAAAAACAAGGACATTTATGCTCCGCCCGCTTTTTCCAAGGGTTCATATGGCGGAAGCGTCCAGCTGGATTACTCCACATGGTACGAAGACTTTCGCCAGGGCTTTCCTCTTGGAATTGCCGGAACCCACAGCTGGGCTCATCCAAACTACGCGCCAAACGGAGTGAACATGACGAGCATTCCCCGACCCGCTGGTCTGATCTCGGTCATGACGTCGCGCTATCAGTTCGCGGATCTTGGCACCTGGACGATCACGAAGAATTGGTACAACCCCATCCAGTATCCCGGCAAGGGCAGCTATGTAGCCTATGCACGGCAGGCGAACTGGGGCTTCTATGATGGGCACGTTCGATCCATGAACCCGTGCACGACTTTCGGAAAGCTCGATTGGGCGACGGGTCAGGAACCGGCTGACGACTTCTTGTGGGAGTGGTGGGCCGGACCAAACTCGACCACGCTCAGGGGCTGGCTCCAAGGTGCGACTCCTGGCTACCAAGCCAATGACAATGGATGCCAGGACATCGAGGAGTACCGCTAAGAGAATGAATAAGAACCTAATGATCGGATCGCTCTTTGGCTTGGCGATCCTCGCTCTGGGATACACAGGATTATCCATGTTCCGTGGCGAAGCCAAGTCCAATGCGACGAAGGAACAAGTTCAGCTTGCCCAATCCTTGGAGAAAGTCAATGGCGACGCATCCAAATTGGACGAGGCGACTAGGATGAAGCTCGCGCAGATGAGTCAAAACGATCCGATGTCGACCGCTAACCGCTATAACGGCGGCAGCTCTGTCCCCTCGGGTTACCACGTGCCCGGTCGGTAACCCCAGTTCGACCTGCATTCAGCCCCTCGCGAGAGGGGCTTTTTTGTTTTGAGCAGGTACGATTCGAGCCGTGGCCGCGGACCCCACACCTTTGCCAGAAGGAACGCTCTTGGCCGAACGATTCGAGCTGGATCAAATGCTAGGACGTGGCGCATTTGGGATTGTCTACCTGGCCAGAGATCGCGTTCGAAACGACTTGGTCGTCGTCAAGGAACTTGCCCCCACTGGATTGCCGAGATCGGCGGGCGGACAAATCGAATTGCCTCCCACTCAAGCGCACCGCATGCGCCAAAACTTCCTGGCCGAGGCAAAGACGATCAGCCGTCTTCACATCCGCGGAGTTCTTCCAGTTCGAATGGCATTTTCCGAGAATGGCACCGCCTATTTCGCGACTGACTACTTGGCAACGGCCCAAACGCTGGAATCGATCCTTGAGGCGAGTGGTCGATTGAACATCGACTTTGCCATGGACGTGATTTACCAGTGCTTGGAGATCTTGGAAGCCATCCACGAGAAAGGAATTCTCCATCGGGACATGAAGCCAAGCAACGTCTTGGTCAATGCCCGAGGCGAGGTTACGCTGATCGACTTTGGCGCGGCGCGTGAATGGCAAGCCGATCTCGCAACCACTCATACCGTACTGTTCACTCCCCACTACGCGCCTCTTGAGCAAATGACTGAACACGCCCGTCGCGGCCCCGCAACCGACCTCTTCGCCTTGTCGGCCATGGCCTACGAAATGCTGACTGGCCGTAAGCCGCAATCGGCAACAGACCGGGCATCCGGGATGGACCTCACTCCTGTAATGTCTCTTAGGTCCGATCTGGACGTAGCCATCGCAATGGCGATCGAGGCGGGTCTCGAACTCAAGGTTTCCGATCGTCCGCAGAGCGCAGAAATCTATCGCGAACTACTGGCAATGGATCCCGCTCAGGAACGCCACAACGGTCTGGCCGAGCTCGACGCGATTGCTGTCCAACTGCTCGAGTTTCGCTTTGAGCGCCGCCAATGCCCAGCTTGCCAAGGGCTTTTAATCGATCCGAAACCACTTCGCAGGCACGTATGTCCGGTTTGCCAACAGGGCTCAATTCGCACACGTAAGATCATTCCGCACCGGTGCCCGATATGCCGTATCATGCCGATGAAGCGGATTCACAATCAGGACCCGATGTCGACTTGCCCAACTTGCCGTACGGGATGGCTCCAAGTCAAGTACAAAGGCTTCCGACACCGCATTTTGACCGCTCGTTGCGCTGACTGTGGCGCAGAGTTCAATGGCGACATCCACGCAGTTGGAGACCAATCATGGGTCGATTTGCGCCAGACAAGCGGTCGGTCCGAGTTCATGTGGCATTGCACTGAATGCGGAGGTCAATTGGACGAGTCACCCGACGGCCGTCTGGAGGTTAGAGTCGCCAAAGAGCCATTGCCTTACCGGAAGCTCTATCCGGAAGAGTGGGACTTGGTTGCTGCGGGATTGGAACCAGGATCAGGTAACGCGGAATGTGATC
>CAMLEL010000428.1 GCA_946478935.1 uncultured Armatimonadota bacterium | reverse complement strand
GCGCTCGCCACCTCGGCTCGCGCCGACTTTACGTTGACCGTGTTACACACGAATGATCTGCACGCTCACATCGAACCGAGCCAGGTGGGACGCTCAACATTCGGGGGCTATGCCAAGCAAGCAACCCTCATCAAGCGATTTCGAGCGGAGGATCCCAACACCATCCTCCTCAATGGCGGCGACACATTCCAGGGCACCCTCTACTTCACTCAGTATGTGGGCATGGCTGACCTGAGCCTGATGAACGTCATGGGCTACGACGGGATGGCCGTTGGCAATCATGAATTCGATCTGGGACCGGCTCCTTTGGCAGAGTTTGCAAAGTACGCCACATTTCCAGTTTTGAGCGCCAACCTGGACGTATCCGGCGAGGCAGGCCTTGCTTCGACCATCAAGCCTCACGCTATCAAGACCGTCGGAGGACAGAAGATTGGCCTCATCGGCGCTACCACCCCAGAGTTGCCGTCGATCAGTTCGCCAGGACCCAATGTCAAACTCCTCGATCTCGTCGCGTCGATTGAAAAATCGATTGCCGCCCTGCGATCTGAGGGCGTCGACAAGATCATCCTTCTGAGCCACCTTGGCTATGACCTGGAAAAGGATGTGGCTCGCCAATGTTCAGGACTGGATGTCATCGTGGGCGGGCACTCTCACAGCTACATTGGCACGGCTACGAATATCGCGGGATTTCCACGGCCGGCAGGTCCCTATCCCACGGTGGTTCAGAACCGCGAGTCTCGAGTGCTCCTTCTAAGCGCCTGGGAATGGGGAAAGGTCTTCGGTCGCGTCAAAGTCGAGTTCGACGATGCTGGCAAAGTAAAGAATTGGACGGATGCTGCCCCCATCCTCGTCGAGAATTCCATTCCTGACGATCCAACGGTGGCGAGTATGATCGCCGCCCTCGGGAAACCCATTGAATCGCTCAAAAAGACCGTCGTCGCGACCACGCCATTTGCTTTGAATCGGGACAACTCACGATTCGGCAACTCCAACTTGGGCAATCTGATCGCCGACGGGATGCTGGCATCGGTCCAGAACAGCGGCGCAAAGGTCGCCCTCATGAACAATGGCGGCATTCGCTCGAACATCGATCAGGGACCGGTCACATTCAATGAAGTGATCGAAGTTTCACCATTTGGAAATACCCTTGTGGTCATGGACCTGACCGGGGCCGAGCTTCTTTCCGCATTCGAAGTTGGAGCGGCCAGATGGGGCGACGATGGTCGCGGCATTGGCTTGCATGTCTCCAAGTGGACGGAGATTCAATACGATGTTTCAAAGCCCGCGGGCAAACGCGTTGTTTCGGCAACTGTCAATGGAGAAAAAGTCGATCCTTCCAAGACCTATCGCGTGGTCACGAACAGTTTTATGGCGACTGGAGGCGACAATTTCACCTCGCTTCGCGATGCAAAGGGCTACCGGATCGACACCGGCACTCTGGACAGGGATGCGTTGGTGGAGCACTTGAAGAAGTTCAAAGGCGAAGACCTAACCGGTACGCGAAGGATCACCGTTACCGGAGGATAATCGGCCTTTTGACGCAACCTGGCGCACGGGCAGTCGTACACTAACCGAGATGGCCACGCGCAAGCAGTTTCAGGGAATATCCGCAGACGCCTTTATTGCGGACACAGACAAGTGGGCGCTGGACAAGCTGCAGAAGATTCCGTTGCTGCCCAAGATCATTCACAAGTTCTATGAGCTTGGCCTCGATCGGTGGTTCTACTGTTACAACATGAGCATGTCGGTTCGTTGTGGACCGACTCAATACAAGACTCTCTATGAGATCATGCGTGAAGCTTCGGCGATTCTGGACATGCCAGAGCCGGAGTTGTATCTCACCAGCAATCCGTTTCCCAATGCTTGGACCAGTGGCGTCGAGCGGCCCTATATCACCCTTCGCTCATCGATCGTCGACACCTTGACCGACGAAGAGCTTTATCATTTGATTGGCCACGAATTGGGCCACATCAAGGCGAAGCACGTTCTTTACCGCTCGATCGGAGCCGTACTATTCCCTCTGATGGAGTTGGTGGGCCGACGCACATTTGGGCTGGGAGATGTCGCCGCCATTGGGCTCCTGCTCGCCTATGAAGAGTGGTTTCGTCAATCTGAGATCACAGCGGACCGAGCTGGCCTGCTGGTATCGCAATCGTTAGACCTCAGCGTGGATGCCAACATTGCGCTGACCGCCGGGCCAACCCGACTGCGGCACGAGCAGGACCGATCTGCATTCATGGATCAAGCCCGAGCGTATCAGGATATGACGATGATGGATGAGCTTGGCAAAATCTTGATCTTCCTAACACGCATGGGTACCTACACTCACCCGATGCCGGTTCATCGAACGCAACAACTCGAAAGGTGGGCGCTCAGCGGAGCGTTCGACAAGATCATGGCGGGCGACTATGCGAGGGAAAAGGAACAAGTCGCGTAGGTGCGACACCCTTGTCGCACGAGTCACTAAGTCCCTGACACGACTCTGCTTCCCCCATCTGGCAGCCACCGTGTCGCCACCAATGACACCGC
>CAMLEL010000427.1 GCA_946478935.1 uncultured Armatimonadota bacterium | reverse complement strand
CGATCTTACTCCGATGGTGATCCGCCGCATCGAGTCCGAAGGAATCGAAGCCAAGCGGCACTTGATTGAGAGCAACCTGCGGTTGGTCGTCAGTATTGCCAAGAAGTACAACGCTCGTGGAATTCCGCTTGCTGATCTGATTCAGGAAGGAAACCTGGGCTTGATTCGTGCAGTTGAAAAATTCGACTGGTCGAAGGGCTTCCGGTTCTCCACCTATGCCACGTGGTGGATCCGCCGTGCGATCGCTCGCGCCATCATCAACCAGGGTCGGACCATCCGCATTCCGGTTTATGTTGCGGAGTTGATCAACAAGGTTGTGAAGACAGCCTCGCGCCTGCAGCAAGAGCTTCAACGCGAAGCGACCGAGGAAGAGATCAGCCGCGAAGTTGGCCTCTCGGTGGACCGCGTTCGAGAAATGATGCGGGTCGCTGTGGAGCCGATCTCACTCGAAACTCCGGTTGGTGAAAAGGACAACTCGAGCATTGGCGATTTCGTGCAAAGCACGAATATGCCCACTCCGGGCGACGTGACGTGGTCACTCATCCGGCGCGAGGAAATCGACGGCATTCTCGGGCGGCTCACGTCGCGCGAGCGAGACGTGGTGCGACTGCGCTTCGGACTTGATGATGGCCGTTCTCGAACGCTTGAGGAAGTCGGCGCAGAATTGAACGTCACCCGTGAGCGAGTGCGACAAATCGAGCTTCGAGCGATGAAGAAGCTCCGGCACATCGGTCAGGAGCTTAGTTCTCAAGGCTTCACCATTACGCCCAACCCGAACTAACTTTCTCGGTGAAAAACTTCCGCGTTTCACCCATACTCGCACACCATACGGTGTGCGAGTTTTTTTGTGCTCAATAGGGTGACTTTCAAATATTGCGCAACTTTTGCAAGTCGGTGAGCAACGATGGTCTTAGAACGTATGATCCTTTACCGTGATGGACTCCGGGGGGAAGTCGTGGCTGCGTATTTGCGGCCTGTTTATCATGATCGGCGAGCCAACTGCACTAGGTGTTGAGGTGCTGGAATCCCTTGGCGCATCTTCGTTGACAATTTCAGTATTTCGAATCTCCACCTTGTTCCTCGCCTTTGCGGCCTCCATGGCTGGCCTGTTCAAGGGCCGCGGGGACTAGCTCGTCATTGACCCTTGACCGTTGACGCCGCAGTAAACTGAGTTATGCTTCAATCGCCCACCGCCGTGCGTGCCCCGCGCGGGACGGAACTGTCCTGCAAAGGATGGATCCAGGAAGCTGCGCTCCGCATGCTGATGAACAACCTCGATCCCGAGGTCGCGGAGAATCCAGATGAATTGATCGTCTACGGCGGTACAGGCAAGGCAGCGCGGAACTGGGACAGTTTTCACGCAATTGTTCGGGCCCTTCAGGAGCTTGAGAATGATGAGACGCTGCTGGTTCAATCCGGAAAACCAGTCGGAATCTTTAAAACGCATCGCGATTCGCCCAGGGTGCTTTTGGCGAACTCAAACCTGGTTGGCAAGTGGTCGAATTGGGAGCATTTCCACGAGCTTGAGCGCAAGGGTCTGATGATGTATGGCCAGATGACGGCCGGATCGTGGATTTACATTGGCTCGCAGGGCATCGTTCAAGGAACCTACGAAACGTTCATGGCCTGTGCCGATCAGCACTTTGGCGGAGATCTGAAGGGCAAGTTGACCGTCTCCGGAGGAATGGGTGGGATGGGCGGCGCCCAACCCTTGGCTGCCACCCTGGCTGGTTCCGCATTTTTGGGCATCGACGTCGATCCAGCCAGGATCGAGAAGCGGCTCAAGTCAGGGTACTGCGACAAGATCGCTTGGAATTTGGACGAGGCACTGGCGATGCTGGCAAACCGGGACCCGATTTCTGTCGGCCTGGTGGGAAACTGCGCGGAAGTTTTACCGGAGATGGTGCGACGCGGAATCGTTCCCGACGTGCTCACCGATCAAACCAGCGCCCATGATCCACTGAACGGCTATGTGCCAGCAGGATTCACGCTTACCCAAATCGAGGGATTGAGGCAGTCGGACCCCAGCGAGGCTATCCGACTCGCCAAGGAGTCGATGGCGATTCATGTGGACGCCATGTTAGAACTCAAGGCGATGGGCGCGATCACGTTCGATTACGGCAACAATATTCGAGCGTTTGCGCAAGAGGCCGGCTGTGCCAATGCGTTCGATATAAAGGGATTTGTGCCGGAGTACATCCGACCCCTATTCTGCAGCGGAAAGGGCCCCTTCCGTTGGGCAGCCTTATCTGGCGACCCGGAGGATATTTATGAAACGGACCGATTGGCGCTGGAACTCTTCCCCGCCGACCGAACTCTGCGTCGTTGGATGGAGCACGCCGCGCCGAAAGTGCCATTCCAGGGGCTCCCGGCGAGAATCTGCTGGCTGGGATATGGCGATCGGGCGAAGATGGGATTGGCCATCAACGACTTGGTGCGAACGGGCAAGGTGAAAGCGCCAATCGTCATCGGCCGGGATCACTTGGACTGTGGATCCGTGGCATCGCCGAACCGTGAAACGGAGTCGATGAAGGACGGCTCA
>CAMLEL010000426.1 GCA_946478935.1 uncultured Armatimonadota bacterium | reverse complement strand
GTCAGCGCTCGGAAGAATTCGCGGATGTTTTCGGTTGAGAGATCGCCAAGCTTGTCCCTGCGAAATGCCACGTCCCAGTGCAATTGGCCGCGACCGCCAATGTCCAACGAAACGAGGACGAGCGCCTCGTCCATCGGGATCGTCGCGCAGCCGTACCGCACAATCGCATCCCCTTCTGCCAGCGCTTCTCGAATTGCTTTCCCCAGTACGATGCCGGTGTCTTCGACCGTGTGGTGGTCATCCACTTCCAAATCGCCTTCGGCACCCAGTCCAATATCGATTTGCCCGTGAAACGCGAACAGCTCCAACATATGGTCGAAGAACCCAAGACCGGTCAAGATATCGCGCCGGCGGCCACCATCGAGATCTAACACCACTTGAATGTGGGTCTCTGAGGTTTCTCGATCGAGTTCCGCATATCGGACACCGGGGGAATTCTTGCTCATGAGGTTCATTTATACCTAGGCTGGAAGATCGGAGCCACTAAATCAAAAGGGCCTTCCCTTTCGAGAAGGCCCTGCTCAACAGGAGGTGCTACTAACCAAGCAGCGGTGTCGAATCGATCTGGGTTCTGCGCCGCTCCATTGCGGCTCGCCCAGGCGCGCTCGAAAACACTGCCTATGGCCGCAAAACTAAAGTCAGTAGACGCTGGGCATGTGAACTGCGTTGTTCGCCCGAATAATTCCTGCGGATCGATTCCGCAAACGACTTTCCCGACTCTCGCTACGCCTACGGGGTTAGCTGTCGGGTTCGGGCCAAGAGTTACCCTAGAAGTTCATTCGAACCTCATTCACCCCTAACGAACGGTTCCCCCGCTCTTCCGATTGCTCGGTTGATTAGACGGTTGGCCTTGCAGCCACATAAATAATTTACCACGTTTCCGGTCGATTCGTGATGCGAGGAGCAATGATTTTCAGCACTTTGGGGACCAACCGAACGGCGTCAAGATCGGTACAATCGAAGCGATGTCCATCCTTGTCGACAAGAACACCAAAGTCGTTATCAGCGGAATGACCGGTCGTGAAGGCGGCTTTCACGCCCAGCAGATGATCGAGTACGGTACGCAGGTTGTTGCCGGCGTGACTCCGGGCAAGGGTGGCACCACGCATTTGGGAGTTCCCGTCTTCGACACCGTCGAGGAGGCAGTCCAAAAAACTGGCGCGAATGCATCCCTGATCTTTGTTCCCGCGCCGTTTGCAGCCGATGCAGTTTTGGAATGCGAGGACGCCGGACTTCCATTTATCACCCTGATCACGGAGGGCCTGCCCGTGCAAGACTCGGTTCGGATCGTCAACAGAATCCGTTCGAATGGGCGTTCACGGCTCCTCGGAGGAAACTGTGCAGGCATCATCACTCCCGGCGAGTGCAAGATGGGCATCATGCCCGGCCATATCTTCAAGCCCGGACCCATCGGCATGGTTAGCCGAAGCGGCACACTCACCTATGAAATCGTTTGGGAGCTCACGCGGGCTGATCTCGGACAGACGACGTGCGTCGGTATTGGTGGCGATCCGGTTCCTGGAACGCGATTTATCGAAACCCTCGAGATGTTCGAGGCTGATCCAGACACGACGGCCGTGGTCATGATCGGTGAAATTGGCGGATCCGACGAGGAAGCAGCAGCGGAGTTCATTAAGACGATGACTAAACCCGTTGTTGGATTTATCTCTGGTCGGACGGCGCCTCCCGGAAAACGCATGGGCCACGCCGGTGCGATCGTATCGGGCAACACGGGTACTGCTCAATCAAAAGTGGATGCGCTGCTTGCCGCAGGCGCCCCAGTGGCCGATCGGACTAGCGATGTTCCGCGCTTGGTCAAGAAAGTATTGGCCAAAGTCCCGGCCGGAGTCTGAGGATTTGCACTCGTGGATGCCGAGTTAGAGTATCGGTCGCGCTATTTCGATAACGCCGCGACCACTCCGCTCGATCCGCGAGTGCTCACCGAGATGCTTCCCTACCTTACGGAAGCGTTCGGCAACGCGAATTCTATTCACGAACCTGGTCAACGTGCTCAGTCGGCGATTGGACTCGCACGGCAGCGGGTTGCCACGCTCATCGGAGCCGCGGACCCAGATCAGATTGTCTTCACGGCGGGATCGACTGAAGCCAACAACTGGGTTCTCGCTCACTTTGAGGGCGAGGCGGGATGGATCAGTCCATTTGAGCACAGCTCCGCTCGCGAGCCGGGAATTCGTTTCGGCTACCGGATGCTTGCGAACGATGGTTGGAGCCTTTCGATCGCCGATGCCTATGATCGGGGCTTGGTAAGCGTCATGTCGGTAAACAATGAAACCGGCGCATGCTTGGACGTGCACCAATTCAAGGGTCCCCACACTTCTCTACACTCGGACATCACACAGCAAGTTGGAAAGATCCCGTTGGACGTTCAAGGCTTAGACTTTGCGAGCCTCTCCGCTCACAAGTTCTATGGTCCGAAAGGGGTCGGTGCGCTGTATTTCGCTTCAGATCCGCCCGAACCGATGCTCTTGGGCGGTGAGCATGAGCATGGCCTGCGGGCCGGTACTTTGAACGTTCCCGGCATCGTCGGAATGGGT
>CAMLEL010000425.1 GCA_946478935.1 uncultured Armatimonadota bacterium | reverse complement strand
ACGACCTCCCATACCGAATTGAACTTTTCGGTGATCAGGTCGAGAGCATCCGAATGTTCGATCCCAACAATCAGCGGTCGGTGGGACAGGTGGAAGGGCTCGCCCTTGCTCCCTCTCGCGAAACGCTCTATACCGAAGTCGACCAAAGCGTACGAGAGATGCTCACTTCGACGGCGGAACGAGAAGCAACACTTCTCGATGCAGAGTCAGGAGTTCGGCTGGAGGAGCTTGTCGCCGGTGATGCCGACGCCCTCTCACAAAAGGTGTACTTCGATCGTTTGGATCTCTACCGACCTCTGCTCCATCCTGACTCTGGATGCGCCATCGATCTTCTGGAAGATGCGGGGGCTGTAGTCCTCGATGAGCCGCTTGAGCTTGAAACGATCGCCGTGCGAGCCGAAGAGGAACTGGCGCAGGCACTGGCTGCGCGTGCGGCTCGGGGCGAGATTCTCCACGCTCCGGCGAATGACTTCATGCTTCCTCCCGATCATCTGGCGAGTCACGAACGGACATTGGCAGTGACATCGATGAACGCTCTCCCAAACTGGGTCCAAAGCAGTTCTGCGAGCGACGTCAATGCCATGTCGCTGGAGCCCTATCGCGGCCGTGCGGATGCGCTATCCCTGACGCTAAGGAATTACCAAAAGGAAGGATTCCAGTTGGTGATTTCAACCGACCAGCCAAATCGGGCGAAGTCCGTGCTCGGCCAAGCTGAGGTGTTTCTCGCCGAGGAAGCTGACGAGAACGGATCGGCGATTGCGCTCGGAAACTTGGGCGGCGGATTCGTTTTGCCCAACCAAAAAGTGGCCGTCGTGACAGACGCAGAGCTGTTCGGCGTCGCCCGCCTAAAGCTCCCCCAAAAGCGGTTCATGGAGGGTGCGCCAATTGCCACTGTCCTGGATCTGCGCCCCGGCGACTATGTCGTTCATATCAACTTCGGCATCGGAATCTTCCGAGGACTGGTCAAGCGAGATGAGCATGGCATCGAGAAAGAGTTCCTGTTTATCGAATATCAGGCGCCAGACAAGCTCTTCGTGCCGGCTGACCAACTGGACCGAGTCCAGAAGTATCTCAATCCCGGCGATTCTCATCCCAAACTGAACAAGTTAACTGGCGGTGAATGGCAGCGAACCCTGGGAAAAGCCCGAGAGGACGCTAAGGAATTCGCTCGCGATTTGGTCAAGCTGTACGCCAAACGCACCGAAGTCACCAGGCGTCCGTTCGGTCCCGATTCACCCTTCCAGCACGAGATGGAGCAAACCTTCCCTTGGGTGGAAACTCCCAGCCAGCTCCGGGCGATCAAGGAGGTGAAGCATGACCTGGAAGAACACTATCCAATGGATCGGCTCGTCTGCGGCGACGTCGGATTTGGCAAGACGGAAGTCGCCATCCGCGCCGCATTCAAAGTCGTTCAGGATGGTCGACAGGTGGCAGTACTCTGCCCTACCACGATCCTTAGTGAACAGCATTATCGGAATTTCCAGGAGCGGCTTAGCTCATTTGGTGTCCGTTTGGACATCTCCAACCGATTCCGAACCACGGCTGAAAAGAACGCCATCTATTCCAAGCTGAAAAAAGGTGAAATCGACATCATCATTGGCACTCACGCTTTGCTTGGCAAAGGTATCGAGTTCAAGCATTTGGGCCTCGTCGTCATCGACGAGGAGCAGAAGTTCGGCGTGAAGCAAAAGGAGATGCTCAAGCAGCTCCGGACTGAGGTCGATGTGCTGACCCTGTCCGCGACACCCATTCCCCGCACCCTCAGCATGGCGCTTATGGACATCAGGCAGATGTCGCTGATCAACGATCCCCCACCCGGGCGCTTGCCAATTCGGACGTTTGTCCGACCCTACGCTGGCGAGGTGGTGCGCGAAGCGATCTTGCGCGAGTTGGCCCGTGGCGGTCAGGTGTTCTATGTTTACAATCGGGTCGAGTCGATCGGACACGTGCTTGAGAAGCTCCGCAAACTCGTTCCTACGGCACGAATCGGTGTGGGTCACGGTCAAATGACCGAACACGAACTTGAACCGATCATGGTCGGATTCATCAAGGGTGAAATCGACATCCTTCTATCCACCACGATCATCGAGAACGGAATCGACATTTCGAACGCTAACACCCTCATCGTCGAAAACGCTGACCGATTGGGGCTTTCCCAGCTCTACCAACTTCGGGGTCGAGTCGGCCGATCCGATCGGCAGGCGTACGCCTATTTCTTGTACTCGGGCGCATTGGATTCCACCATCAAGGCTGGCCTGGTTTCTCACATGGCGGAAGGCATGGACACGCGTACCCAAGCGGGATATGAAGCCACGCCGGGCGCTACCGGATTCCACACACCAGAAAAGAAGAAGAAAAAAACGGTTTCGGAAGGTGCAATCCAACGCCTCCAAGCCTTGCAAGAGTTCTCGAACCTGGGTTCGGGGTATTCACTTGCATTCAGAGACTTGCAGATTCGCGGCGCTGGAGAACTGATTGGTGCCAAGCAAAGTGGCACGATGCAGACTGTCGGGTATGAGTTGTATACACAGTTGATCAATGAGGCCGTCGCTGCCCT
>CAMLEL010000424.1 GCA_946478935.1 uncultured Armatimonadota bacterium | reverse complement strand
CGGTAGTTTGCCCAGTTCCGGGGCTCCCAACAAGCTCTCTGTCTCGGGCGTAAGCGGAAGTGCAACGAACAAGGCTTCGGCCCTTGGCAGGAGCTGATGCAAATGATCGATCGGATGTAATTCCGAATCGAACGGGCCGGAGCGCTTGATCGCAGAAACCGTCATTCCAAGAGCGCGGCATACGTTTGCGATTCTTTGTCCGATCGCACCGTAGCCTAAGATCACTGCAGATTTGCCGTCCGACCGAATCGAATCAGCAACGCCTCCCCGTAAAAAAGAACCTTCGGACCACTTTCCTTGGCGCATGTTGGCGTCCCTCGACACGATTCGCTTGGTTACCGCGAAGTATAAGGCCAGGGCCATTTCTGCCGTATCCGCCGCATTGTGGTGGAGGTTGTAAACACTCTGCGAGGGATAGCGGCTCAACAATTCACGCGTACTCACTGGGATGCCGGCGAAAGGGATGATGACTCCCTTGAGGTGTGGCAGGTGATCGATTTCTGTGGCGGTGGGTGTGCCTTTGACCAGCAGATTGGTATCTTCTGAGATGTTCGGACCGAATGTGACAGTAGCTACGCCTTTCAGCGAGTGTGAAAAGGACTCTGCCCAATCTGCTTCTTCCCAGACATGTACATGCATCGCCGTGTCTGGTTATACTTTGAATCGAAGGGGCCCGACAATCCGTAGCTTTTAAAGATGAAGTCAGCAAACGGCGTATTAGTTCTCATTCTGGGCATTCTCTCCTTTACTGGCTTTGGTTGTCTGACAGGAATTCCAGCATGGATCATGGGCAATATCTCGCTCAAGGAAATTGACGCCGGCGTGGCAGACCCAAGCGAGAGGACATTTGTTCAGGTTGGAAGGATCTTGGGTATGGTCGCGACGCTACTCATGGTCCTGATCGGCTGCGCTTATCTGGCTTTTGTCGCCGGGATAATCGGATTGGTTGCGATTGGTGGCTCCTCAGCTAGGTAGTTCCAGCCGACGTGCGCACCTTGTCAGCAATGTCTTCCCCGATCACAACTTCGATCTCCGGGTCCCACTCATTGGATGGCTTGACTTCCTTCTTGATGGCGGACGCGCCGAGCGACTTTTGAATCTCTCTGGCCGCTGATTCGAAAGAAGACTTGCGGTAAACGACGATCGTTTCCTTCGTTGCTGGGCCGTTACCCGGAGCAAAAGCGTTGTAGCCCTGTGTTCCAAGCAAATCAGCAGCAATCCTGGCCACACCGGGAGTCTTCGTTCCGTTCCGGATTTGAACTCGCACAAGTCGACGCATGGCCAGATCATCTCCCTTGATCAACCAGTCGACCATGTGCTGAGCACGGTCATAGTCCAATCGATAGAAGTACTCCGATCCGGACATGTCGTCATCGCCCGGCACCGTTGCGCTCAGCATGGTATTAAGGTTTGCGCCCTGAAAGATTCGAGCCAGCGCCACACACTTGAGTCGCGGCAGGTCCGTATCAATCTGTTCGAATCCCGTATCGATGATCTCGTCGGCGCGCAAGAAGTTGCCAGTTTGATTGGCCGTCAGCATCATGGCCCTTACGAGCTGTTGTTGGCGTGCCGCACGGCGCAGATCACCTTCCTCCAGCGATCGCCCTTCACCTGGATTCATCTTGCGGAAACGCACAAAGCCCTCAGCTTGGACACCATTGAGAAGATGTCGACCTCTTGGGATGTCGACGTGCAGTTGTCCCCAACTGTCGTCGTACTTCATGTCATCGATGGCTTCCACATTCACACCGCCGATGGAGTCAACGATTTTTCGAACGGCGTACGGTTTGACCACGATGTAATGATTGATCGTGATGCCGAACATCTGCTCCAGGGTTCGTTTGAGGAGGTCTACACCTCCTCGGGCAAGGGTTCCGTTGATCTTTCCAGAAAGTTGGTCGGCGGCTTGGACGTACGTGTCCCTCGGAACAGAACAGGCTCGAACCGTCTTCGCGTCCAGATCGACTGCCAGCATCATGATCGTGTCGGCGCGACTGTTCTTCGTGTAAGGCATCCCCTTGCGGTCTCGATTGTAGTCCTGACCTACAAGAAGGATCGTGAGACGATTCTGGCCGGGGAATTCGCTTCGAGGATCGCGGAGTGTCGTGATGACTTCGCTGAAGCTCTTTTCACCACCACCCAAACTGGTGACTACGTTTGATACGAGCCTCCAACCGGCGCCGATTGTCAGGCAACCGACACAGAACATACCGTACAGGATCCACTTGACCCACTTCATCCGAATTGTCTAACGATTATACGGCGGCGAGAGTGCCAGAGCCTGGGACTCAGCGTAAAGGTGCTTACCCACGACTGGTTGTGAGGACGACGCCACCCGCTTGGGGCATGACCTGCACCCAGTCGCCAGAACGCTTCAGCACTTGCGCCTGGGCCACTTTCCCTTTCCCAATCGGAATCCAGATCGGCTTGTTGCGTAGGTATTCCGGAACAGCCAAGGTGATTTTTGGCATCTCCTGTGTGGCTTTCAGCAATGCGTCCGGATAGTCTTTCGCATCTTGGGACCCGGTTAACATCATGGACCTGGTAACAACGTTTGGA
>CAMLEL010000423.1 GCA_946478935.1 uncultured Armatimonadota bacterium | reverse complement strand
CTCTGAGTGCGGAGTCGATCGAGATTTACACTGACGTGGATGGGGTCAAGACCGCGGACCCAAGCATCGTGGGCAACGCTCCGACACTGCGAAGGATGACTTACGACGAAGTGGCGGAGATAGCGCACCAAGGCGCGAAAGTGCTGCATCCACGTGCGGCGCAAGTGGCGCTCAAATATGGGATCCCCCTTTGGGTGAAAAGCACGTTTACGGACGAGACGGGGACGGAGATTGTTGGGCCGGAGGGTTTTCCTGGGCGCCGCGTGACCGGAGTCACCCATACCGGCAAGCTTGTGTACTTGCACATCGAGGTTCAATCGGAGAGCGAGAAGCGCCTCATCGAATTACAGGTCTACCGTTTGATGGCGAAGAACAAGGTGAACCTTTTCATGGTGAACACCCATGAGAACAGCTTTGCCTTCGCGGTTCCGAGGAAGCAATTGCCACGGGTAAAAGAGATTCTGGATGGGTTGGTCATCCCGTTCACTGAAGATGGCAAAGTGAACAAGACTTTTCTGGTCCAGGTAGGAAGGGCGAAATCGACGGAGACGACGGCGCAGGAAGAGATGTTGGCAGGCTTGGGGCCGATCGAGAAGTGTCGCGTGGACCTGACGGAGAATTGCACGATCGTCTCATTGATCGCTCACGAGTTTTTGCAGCAGCCTGGGATTTTCCGGAGAGTCGTGGAGGCGCTGAACAAAGGCGCCATCAAGATCATTCAAACTTCGGACAGCCTGCTATCCGTCAGTGTCTTGGTGCCCGAGTCTGACGCAGAGAGGGCCGTTCGCCTTTTGCACGCCGAGTTCGAACTCGCAGGGGCGGAGTGATGATGCGCAACGAAGACACAAACGTAGAATATTTCGAGGACATGGAGAAAGCATGAAGTTTTGGACATTGGTGTCGGTTGGGGCGTTCGCGCTCGCGATGGTTGGCTGCGGCGGCGGAGGCTCCGGCGGCGGTGGGGGCGGCGGGCCGTTTTCTTTGGTTCGAGTCGAGAGCCCTTCTGCGGATCCGCTCAACATTGTTGTAGGCCAGAGCGTTCAGTTTGTGCTGGCGGGCTATGAGGTGGGGACAGGTACCCGTGTGGTTCTGAATGCCACTTCTTGGAGCGTTTTGGACAATCCTTCGGTTGGCACAATCAACGGTAGCGGCAATTTCACCGCTGCCGCAGCTGGAAATGCGCGTATCGGGGCGATGTGGAACGGCACTCCGACGGCAACTCCGCTTGCTATCACCGTGAGGCCGCAAGGCTTAGCGGGCGTTGCCGGACAGGTCCGCAATAGTGGCGTTCCGGTCGCCGGTGTGGTTGTGGTTTTCTATAACGCTTCCGATGTTGAAGTCGGACGAGCGACGTCGCTGGCCGATGGTAGTTTTCGTGGATGGGTGCCGACGTCGGCGGTTTCTATGAACCTTTTGGAGACCACCCTCGACGGAAGGTGGCTCAAGCAGTGGGACTATCGATCCGACACATACCAAGCCGGAAACCAGATTCCCAACTGCCATGCGACGATGGTTCTGACAGGTGGACCATTGGTTCTGGGCCAAACAAAAT
This sequence comes from uncultured Armatimonadota bacterium, assembly GCA_946478935.1. The sequence continues at coordinate 1,023 of CAMLEL010000423.1, read as the reverse complement.
CGATGGCTGACCCGATCCAAGTGTTTGACCTGAACACACCCCCGCCGTTCCCGACCGGCTGTAAGTAAGCTACTTCCCTATCGCGGCAAGTTCGTCGGCAGGTAGCGTCTGGCCGAAATTCACCAACGCGACGATAAGCGTCAGTTGCTGATTTTCGGCCGGATCTTGCCGATGGATGTAACCGATGATTGAGTCGGATGCGCGTGGCCCCTTTACTCTCAGCATTGGAAGCACGAACGGCGCAAGATCGGGACGAATCAGTAGGACGTCACAGCGTTCGGAATCTGGAGATGCGTACCTCAGGACGGCGATTCCTTCAATGGGCGCATCGAGATAGCCGCCGTAAGCATCGCCTAGATCAGACGCGGTTGGCCTCCGTGACAAGGCCAGTACGTTGTCGAGCTTGATCGGGGCTTCCGTGAGGGGACCTGAGTAAGTCGCTGCACCATTAGTCCGCTCGGAGAGCAGGCGGTAGACCATGTTCGAATTCGCTTTGGCTTGGAATACTTCAAGTTTTAGGTCAGGAATGGAAGTGACCGACTGCAGGTCTGTATCCGTCAATGCTGGGAGCCTCGCGTGCCAATCGGCGGCGATATCTCTCCATTTAAAAAGTTTGCCCGGCTTGACGCCGCCGTTAATCGGCTGATGGTCTTCCGGCAATTCTTTGGACTTGGTGTCTAGTGAGTACCACAGTTCGCGCGGAATCAGGCGAAGCATCAGGTCGCGGTTCCATGCTTGCCATTGCTTATATCCGCCATCGCAATCCCAGTAGCCGTACTCTTCAGCCGCGTGACAGTCGGGAACCGCTGTGTAACCCATTACCTTGTGCGCGTAATAGGTTATGTTGTGAAGCCACTCGTGGATGCTGACGACCGCCGCGCCTGAGAACTTGGAGGGCGGCTCGTTCCAGTCGGTTATCCATTGCGTCCAGAACGCGCTTCCTCGGACGCCGTAATCTCGGCCGAGGGCCCCGCCGAGGAGGGCGGCCTGCATGTTTTCCGGTTTCTTGTAATAGAAGCAGAT
>CAMLEL010000422.1 GCA_946478935.1 uncultured Armatimonadota bacterium | reverse complement strand
GTTCACCGGATCGGCCGGACGGGTCGTGCGGGTGCGAGCGGACGGGCCGTGACTTTCGCCCAACCCGATCAACACAAAGATGTGCGACAGATCGAGAAGTTGATTGGAAAGGACCTGGTGGTACTCAGCGGGACTCTCCCGCCAGCTCCGACTGGCCGTCCCTTCAAGGCTGCCAAGCAGGCTCCCAATCATCGACCGCACAGACCGGCAGATTCCAAGGGTGAATTGTCCAGGACTGAACGTTCGAGAGACCGGAAGCCTTTCCAACCAAGGGGTGAAGGAAACACAAGCCCAATTGAAGAGAATTCGGGGCGAGAGCGGAACCACCGACCGCATAAACCATTTGCACCCAAAGTTGACTTTCCCAGGACTGAGCGACCGCGGGGCCGGAAGCCTTTCAAGCCCAAGTTTGATGCTCCAGTGAAGCCAATGGAGGAAACTCCTCAGCCAGAAAGGCACCATCGGCCAAAGCCGGTTGGCACGCCCAAGAAGTTCCAGAAGTCAGATTCCAAGCCTCGTTGGAAATCTGCTCCCAATACTGGGCAGGGAACCCATCAGAGCAAGTCGAATGACAGTCGGCCTGAAGGGTCCGGATCCAAGCGGGCTGGATCGGTCAAGAGCTTTGGCGGCCGTCCGAGCCACCCCAAAGGAAATCGGGGACCGAAGAAGTTCGGCAAGCGCTAACGCACTCGCTGCATGCGCTTGTTGCGGCGCTTGTCCTGCCCCAACCGGCCATCACTGGTGCCCAGCAGCTTACGGAGATCTCCGATCTCGTCTCGAATCTGGGCGGCCTTTTCAAACTCCATCGCCTTCGCCAGATCTTTCATCTCCTTTTCCAAAGATGAGACCAGGATCGGGATGTCCTCAATCCGGATGGCCCCGCCGTCCGCGCCGATTTTCTCCATCACGTCTGAGTTGTACTGGCTTACGACCTCGGCAACCGCATCATAGGCTCGCACGGTTTCGTGAACCTTCTTATTCACCGTCGCGGGAGCGACTCCGTGCTCCTCGTTGTATCGGGTTTGGATCATCCGTCGACGGTTCGTCTCCTCGATCGCTCGCTCCATCGAACCGGTCATCGTATCGGCATACATGATCACCCGTCCGTTGATGTTTCGGGCTGCTCGACCGATGGTTTGTACCATCGAAGTCTCTGACCTCAAGAAGCCCTCTTTGTCCGCATCCAAAATCGCGACCAACGTGACTTCTGGAAGGTCTAACCCTTCCCTTAAGAGGTTGACACCCACCACCACATCATAAACGCCCAACCGCAAATCTCGCAGAATCTCAGGGCGATCCAAAGAGTGGACGTTGGAATGGATGTACTGAACTTTGACGTTCAAATCTTGAAGATAACCCGTCAAGTCTTCAGCCATCTTTTTGGTCAGAGTGGTCACCAAAGTTCTCTGGCCAAGGGCCACGCGTTTTTGAATCTCGTTAATCAGATCGTCGATCTGCCCTTTTGTAGGTCGGACGTCGATCTCCGGGTCGACAATGTAGGTCGGGCGGATAATCTGCTCCACGACCTGACTTTGCACTTCATTCTCAAACGGACCCGGTGTCGCACTCACGAACACCACTTGCGGCACCCTTTCCAAGAATTCATCAAACTTCAAAGGTCGGTTGTCCAACGCTGATGGCAATCGGAAGCCATAGTCCACCAAGACCGACTTCCGCTGCTTGTCGCCGTTGTACATCGCCCGAACCTGCGGCAAGGTCACATGGCTCTCGTCGATGAAAACAATTGCATCCGATGGTAAAAAGTCGAGCAGGGTGTAAGGCGCTGTTCCCGGTAAGCGACCATCGAAGTATCGTGAATAGTTCTCGATGCCGTTGCAGTAGCCAACTTCACGCATCATTTCGACATCGAAGTCCACCCGTTGGCGCAGCCGCTGAGCCTCCAACAACTTCCCCTGCGAGACGAACATCTCGCACTGAGCTTCTTTTTCTGCCTCGATCTGCTGGATCACGTCATCCATCCGCTCAATGGGAGTCACATAGTGGGTTGCGGGGAAGACCGACACCTTCGTGGGTTCATCCAAAACTTCCTGAGTCAGTGGATCGAATAGCCGGATACGCTCCACGCTGTCGCCAAAGAACTCAATCCGAGTCACGACCTCTTCGTCTTTCGGCTGGATCTCCAAGGTGTCGCCCCGGACCCTAAACGTCCCGCGCTCCAAAACGGTGTTGTTCCGAGTGAACTGCATTGCCACGAGCTTCTGCAGCACCTCATCCATGTCAAACGTCGTGCCAGTTTCGAAAGTAACGACGGCCTCCGCGTATTCACTCGGAGATCCCAAACCATAGATACAGGAAACCGAAGCAACCACGATCACGTCGCGCCGCTCCAATAGGGCATGAGTGGCGGCGTGGCGTAACCGCTCGATTTCATCATTCACGCTGGAGTCTTTCTCGATGTACAGGTCCTGACTCGGAACGTAAGCTTCCGGCTGATAGTAGTCGTAGTAGCTGATGAAGTACTGAACGGAGTTCTCCGGGAAGAACGCGCGGAACTCCTGGCAGAGCTGTGCGGCGAGGGTCTTGTTGTGCGCCATTACGAGCGCGGGCCGCTGGCTCTT
>CAMLEL010000421.1 GCA_946478935.1 uncultured Armatimonadota bacterium | reverse complement strand
ATGGCGGACGAGGAAGAATTTGGGGAACGGTCGTGGGCATGATGCTCATGACGTTAATCTCGAATATGATGACGGCATACGGCGTGGATACCAACTGGCAAGGTCTTGTCAGCGGGTTGGTGATTCTGATCGCCGTGTTGCTTCAGCGAGGAAGCAAAGGAACGGACTAGTAATTGGAGGAGCAAGAGTGAAGAAGCTTTGGATATTGGCCGCATTGGGGATGGCCATGGTTGGATGCAACCCGCCGGCCACGCCTGAGAGCACCGGCGGTTCGACGGGCACGGCAGCTGGCAATACAGCGAAGAAGTTCAAGGTGGGCGTTTCGATTCCCGCCGCAGACCATGGTTGGACGGCCGGAATCAAGTATTGGGCCGATGAAGCCGCGAAAGCCCATCCCGATATCGAATGGGTGATCGAAGATGCAAAGGAACCAGGGGAGCAGATCAAGGACCTGGAGAATCTGCAGACCCAAGGGGTCGATGCGGTGGTCGTTCTTGCAACTGAGAGCGCCCCGATCACGCCGATCGCCCAGAAACTGCACGAGGCGGGGATTCTGATCATCAACGTCGACCGAGGCTTCACCGAGCCGGTCGCCGATGTGTTCATCGAGGGTGACAACAAGGCCTTTGGACGAAAGTCGGCCGAGTTTATCGCCCAGAAGCTGAACGGCCAAGGCAAGATCGTGATTCTGGAGGGGATTCCGAGCACGGTGAATACCGATCGGGTGGAAGCTGCAAAGGCTGTCTTCCGACAGCATCCGGGCATTCAGATCGTGGCTCAGGACAGCGGCATGTGGAATCGGGAGAAAGCCGAGAAGGTGATGCAGAATTTCCTGGTCTCCAACCCGCAGATCGATGCCATTTGGGCGGCTGACGATGACATGGCCCTGGGAGTTGAGAATGCACTCAAATCGGCTGGGCGTGACAAGAACATCTGGATCTTAGGCGGAGCCGGCATGAAGGACATCGTGAAGCGCGTGATGGATGGCGATCCCCTGTACCCGGCGAACATCACCTATCCACCGAGCATGATCGCAGTGGGAATTCAGACGGCGGCGGGGATGCTTCGGGCCGGTAAGGACACTGCCAAGAAGTACATGCCCCGGCATCTGGTGTTAGACGTCGAACTGATCACTCCGGAGAATGCGAAGGACTTCTACTTCCCGGATTCCATCTATTAGGGATTGGACTTGACTAATAAAAAGGCGCGGCAAATTGCCGCGCCTTTTTTGGAACTGGGCGTCCGCTCTATTCGAGGTCGCTAGGAGGAATGTTGTGCCAGCCATCTCCTGAATCGAATCCGGGCATGGCCGCGCTGTGGCTTCGATTCATCTTGAACACACCCGAGACGTTCGTCACCTCGTCAAACTGGGACGTGCTTCGATTGCCGTTGCCGTCGATGGTTTTCAAAGAAGTCCCATCTTGGACGATGATCGTGTTGGCACGAACCGGGACGATCGATCGCATATCGAAAATCCCGGGCAAGTCGACTCGAACCGAGCGACCCGTGCCGCGAAACGCCTTCCAATAGCCGGTATCTCCCGTCCGCGAATACAGGACGTCTCCCGATTCAGGATTGATCCTGAAGATGGGCGCGCCAGATCCGTCGGGCATTTTGTCAAGCAGTTGAACGACCTGATTGCGTAGATTCTCGTCCAAAGACACCATGCGGTCCAGAGTCTCATCGAAGAGAGCAGGGCCGCCGGTCAGGGGATCGTACTCCATGGCAATTGCCTTGAACGGCAGCACGATTTGCTCGGTCGTATTGTTGTCTCGCTCAAGTCGAACCACGCGAACCGAACCGTCACCGAATCGCACGGAACCATCGCCAGGAAGGACCGAACCGTCGCCGGGCTTGACTGACCCATCTCCCAAGACGTACACGTCCATCGACGATCCACCAATCATGAGTTGCTTTGCACCTTTGACAACGTGCAGGAGCTTGTGATGTCCGCCATCTGTAAGGTCAACTTCGAAAACGCGACCCAGCTTGGTCACATAGACTACGGTCAAGTTGCCGAGGTCAAAGACCCAATCCACAACCTCTTCCCGCGGTGTGATCTCAAATGTTTCGGGAAGCGTTTCGCCTTCGTCGTCGGGGTCAAATTGGAATGGCATCGCTACTCGAATGGTCTGCTTGGCAGGCTTTCGAGCCGTGAGCTTGGATTGTCTTGTGGGCGCAGAAGTCAAGAACTGGTTGTTTGTCCAACCACCTACTGCTGGCATGTACTGATACATGCTATCGACCGCTCGATGTTTCAAAATGTTGTTCTGTACCGCATATTCGGCGAGCGTAACGGGCAATAGTGTCGACTGAGGAACAAACGTAATGTTCTTAACTGTGGGCGTGAAATCAGCGAACGGTCCTTGAACCTGGTTGTTTCCGTCGTCCCGGGCCGGATCACGGATGAAAAGGATGTCATCCGCGTTTCGGAACTCGTAGCCCTTGAGCGTTACAGCGTGACCACCCGTTCGACGCCATGACATTGACTCTCTGGAGATTCGCTCGTAGCGACCATAACCCAGAACGACCACCGACCCAGAAGCGGCAGCTTTCCTAATCCGATAGGTTCCCCAACTCCAATGCG
>CAMLEL010000420.1 GCA_946478935.1 uncultured Armatimonadota bacterium | reverse complement strand
GCCCTGATCCCCATGGGCTATGCCCTGCTTATCAGCCTCTACAAGTACCAAATCTTCCGGGACAATCCAGAGTTCACAGGCATCCAGAACTACCGGATCGCCCTGGAGGAGGGCCCGTTCCGCAACGCGCTATGGCAATCATTCCGTTACGCGCTGCTTAGCGTGCCGCTGGGGATGATTCTCGCGCTCGCGATTGCACTCCTGGTGAGCCAGAAGCTTCGTGGAATGGCGATTTTTCGAACCCTGTTTTACATTCCCGCGATCTCCTCTGGCGTGGCGATTGCGATGCTGTGGACGTACGTCTTCCTGCCCGACACGGGGATGATCAACATGGCAACGAGCTTGTTCGGGATCGAAAGCGTGGACTTCCTCAACCGCACCGAGTGGGCGATGTGGGCGCTGGTCTTCATGTCGATGTGGGTGGGACTTGGCCCGAGAATGGTGCTGTTTTTGGCGGGCTTGGTCAACATTCCGCAATCGCTGTATGAGGCCGCTCAACTGGATGGAGCATCGAACTGGCGGCAGTTTTGGAAAGTGACGCTCCCGATGCTGGTTCCAACCACATTTTTTGTGATGGTGACCTCGACAATCGGCGCGATGCAGGTCTTCACTCCGGTGTACATGATGACTAAGGGTGGACCAGAGGAATCGACCGACGTCGTTGGATATCACATCTACAACGAAGCCTGGGTTAACTTCAACACCGGCCTCGCCTCAGCGAAGTCGTTCGTGCTTTTAGCCATCATCATTGTGATCTCGCTCTTCCAGTTTCGGCTGATGAAGAACCAAATGCGGGGGTACAGCGCCTCGTGAAGCAATTTGTGCGAAATCCGTGGCTATACCGAGGTCTCGGATTGGCGCTTGCCTTGATCGCGGCAGCATTCCTCTATGTGCAGTACGTTTTCCAGAACACGGTGAAGGGTGCGATGGAACCCGTGAGTCCCCTATTCTGGATCGGTTTTTCAATGATTTTGCTCTTCGGCCTGTGCACTCTGCTCAGCGCTGGAGTCAAGAAAGGGCTCTCATACACCCTGCTTATTTCTGTCGCTGCCTTTCTCATGGCGCCTTTTGTGTGGATGGTCTTGATCTCCCTCCACCCCAGCAAAACTCCCATTCCGCCAATTGCGGAGTTGATTCCCAAGGCGGTGGCGAAGGATGCAAACGATCGACCGATTATGATTCCGGGTCCGGACGGGAAGCTGGTCGAAAAGGTTGAAGTTAAACCGCGCTGGGACAATTATGATTTCGTGCTGAACCATGAGACGTTGCCGGTCAGGCGATTCTTCCTGAATACGGTCATCGTGACGCTGGCCGTTGTCATCGGACAGCTCTTCGTCTCTTCGCTTGCGGCGTATGCATTTGCCCGCCTCCGGTTTCGGGGCCGAGAGCCCCTGTTCATGCTATTTCTGGGCTCAATGATGTTCGCCGGGCCTGTAACCCAAATCCCGGTCTATCTGCTCATCCGCAACCTGGGTTGGCTGGACACTTATTGGGCGCTGATCATTCCGGGAGTTTCGTCTGCCTTCTCCGTCTTTTTGCTGCGGCAGCAGTTTCTCGCCATTTCTCCAGAGCTCGACGAGGCCGCAAGAATCGATGGCGCCGGGGAGTTCCGCATCTACTCGCGAATTGTTATGCCGCTTAGCAAGGCAGCGTTGGCAACCGCCGGAACGTTCACGTTCTTTGGGGTGTGGACCGACTTCTTCAACCCCTTGATCTACACCAACTCGACCGAGATGCGCACGCTTGAGGTGGGCCTGAGCATCTTCAAAAACAGCTACGGCGGCACCAATTGGCCTCTGCAGATGACGGCCGCGGTCATCGTGATGCTTCCGCTATTGGTGATCTTCCTCTATGCCCAGCGCTACTTTGTGCGGGGCGTGATGCTCGGTAGCATCAAGTAGGTCAGACGCCTGCCATCAATCTGATCAGTCGTTCCTCGGTCGCATCAGCGCGAGCCACCTCGCCAACGATTTTGCCGGCCCGAAAAACGAGGATGCGGTCCGCCATCTTGATCAGTTCGGGAAGCTCGCTGCTAACCATCACGATGACTTTGCCAGCCGTTGCCAGCTCCCACAGGATCTGGTGAATCTCTGCTTTGGCTCCGATATCGACTCCTCGCGTCGGCTCGTCCACCATCAGGACATCGCATTCGGCTGCCAACCACTTTGCCAACACGACCTTTTGCTGATTGCCGCCGGAAAGTCCTGCGGTGGATGACTCCATGCTTGGAGCTTTGACACGCAGGCGATCGAAGTAATGGCGAGCAACTTCGCGCTCCTTTCCTCGATCGATAACTCCCACTCGTGCGATTCGGGGCAAGATCGGCAGGGTTTCGTTCTCTCGGATTCTCATTTCCAACACGAGTCCGTGCCGCTTTCGATCCTCTGGCACCAATCCAATCCTTCGTGAGATCGTCCGCGGCGTATTGCCGATCGCCAGCGGTTTGCCGTGAACCGAGACGGTCCCCTTCGATGTGGAGTCAAGACCAAAAATGGCTTCCACCACTTCGGTGCGGCCCGCGCCGACGAGTCCGGCAAAACCGATGATCTCACCTTTTCGAGCTTCAAAAGATACGTCTTGAAAGTTTCG
>CAMLEL010000419.1 GCA_946478935.1 uncultured Armatimonadota bacterium | reverse complement strand
GCAGCTTCCCATGTACCGGCCCAGGCCCTTCTTGACGGAAGCCGAGCCGATGCCGGTGATCAGCGCTTCTGCCTCCGCGCACCCCGCTTCGTCACTGGAAATGAATACGATTGGTACCCCGAATCGTCCCGCGACACCGGCGCTGAGCGCGATTTCGCCCGCTGCCATACCGTTGATTTGAACACGATGAACGCTGCCCGTGATCGTATGCTCCATGATGCCGGCTTGGGTTCCTGCCATTGCGTGATAGCCCACTAACAGCGCCGCATCGAAGGATTCGTCCAAGCCCATCATCATTCCGTCGATTCCCGCCCCATGGCCACTTATCAATCGGACACCGGGTTCGAGCTGGTCGATTAGAAGGTTCTTGCTGTTGCCGTGACTGTCCTTGATGACAATCTCAGTTGCGCCTGCGGCTTTGGCGCCCCGTATGGCAGCGTTGACGTCATGGGCCATCATGCGCCGAGCGAACGGGAAGTCGAAGTGGTTGCTGTCTGCGCGGCCGCAGTGGGACCAGGAGACAAGGCCGGTGATGCCTTCGATGTCGGCGGAGATGTAGACCTTCACGGGTCCATTATGCAGGTTACGGTTCCCCGGATCAGAGCTCTCGGCGGACCACGTAGTGCGCGACCGTCTCAAGCAAGTCGCGCGATGCGGTTTCGGGCAGGATTTGAAGGGCGGAGAGTGCGGCTTTGACGTGCTCGTGCGCCATCTCCTCGGCGCGCTTGAAGCTGCCGCGGGTCGTCATCCAGCCAGAGATCATTCGGATCTCGGCGTCGGTCACTCCCCCGCCAAACTTCTGACGAGCCACGCTCTCTTCCTGCTCACTGAGCTTCTCGCGAAGGAAGATAAGCGGGAGCGTCGCCTGACCTTCTCGAAAGTCGGTGGCAATAGGCTTGCCGGTTTTGGCCCGATCTCCTCGATAGTCCAAGAGGTCATCCACGATCTGAAAGGCCATGCCGACGTGGTGTCCGTACGCGTGCAGTGCCTTTTGGATGGATTCGGGCGCACCGGCGATGATCGCTCCGACTTCGCAGCAGCATTGGATAAAGCTGGCTGTCTTGAGCCTGAGGATCTCTAGGTGCGCTTCCGTCTCAAGGTCGAATTTGAGGCGCGTTTCGAGTTCGCGCACTTCCCCTTCTGCCATCTCCACTACGCTGTGGCTGGTCGTGCGGATGATCGCGAGGTCACCATCCTCGGCCAAGATGCGCATCGCCTTGGCGAGCAACACGTCCCCGGCGAGGATTGAGCCGGTGTTGCCGTAAACCGCGCTGGCGGTCTCCTTGCCCCGCCGCGTCGCCGAATTGTCGATCACATCGTCATGGATCAGGGTCGCCATGTGGATCATTTCCATACAGGCGCCGATCTTGCGAGACCGCTCTTCGTCGTATGGCATTCCCGTGGCCTTGGCGCTCAGGGCAACAAAAGCAGGACGCAACCGTTTGCCCCCCGCATCAAGCGTATGATGCGAAACGTTTTTGACCATGTCCACTTGGGAATGCATCTGGCGATCCAGCTCGGCTTCTACCAAAGCGACTTCTTCACCAACTTGAACCAACAGTTCCGGCTTGATCTTTCCGTTGCTCAGTTCGATTAAGGCAGCTGCGTTCATGGCTTGGTCCCCCAGTGGACGCAGATGTTTCCGAAGAACATGTCTTTATAGCCGACATCGGTGAATCCGGCTTGCTTCATGGAGTGGGCCAGCTCATCGCGCGACTTGAACCTTGCCGTGCTCTTGGGAAGGTATGTATAAGCCTTCGATTTCCCGAAGATCGCTCCAAGTCGAGGCAGAACCCAATTGGCGACAATTTGAGATGGCACCCGAATGAGCGTGCTACGCGGTATTGCCATATCGAGGCTCACAAACCGTCCACCCGATTTGAGCACCCGAAACAGCTCTCGATGGGCGGCGTCGATGTCTGGAACGTTGCGGATTCCCCAACCGACGCTGACTCCGTCAAAGCTTTCGCTCTGAACAGGTAGTTGGCATGCATCGCCCAAAGCGAGATTGGGGCTCGGAGCATGGAGCTTGGCTTGGGCAACTTCCAACATGGGAAGGCAGAAGTCGATGCCATAGACCTTCCCACTTTGGCCGACCGCCTGCCTGAGTGGGGAGATGAAATCGCCCGTCCCGCAGCACACGTCCAATGCACAATCGCCCGCCTGTAGCTGGAGCTTGCTCACCGCAAAGGCTCGCCAGCGATGATGGAGCCGCAAAGACATGAGGGAATTGAGACGATCATAGGTCGGTGCGATGTCGGCGAACATTCCCTGGACTGCCGACCGTTTTTGCTTTCCTTCCTCCTGCCAAATTGCCCGTTCTGCCATGGCCACCGCCCGAAAGTTATACCCTCATGATGACCCAATTTCCTCGAACTTTCAGAATAAAGTGAAAGTTCAGCTTGGGAGAACCGAAATTGAACTCAATTTGAGTCCAAGGGCCTCGGTCGCTTTGCTTGACTGGCGCTCGACCGACTGTAGATTCGCCTTGGAGATCGTTCGAAACGGCTCAATCGTCACTGCCGCACCTTTTCCCTTTCTAGCCATCCGCCATGTCCCGACAAACTTTCCATCAACTAATACTCCAGCCTCGACTTGGCCTGCTTC
>CAMLEL010000418.1 GCA_946478935.1 uncultured Armatimonadota bacterium | reverse complement strand
ACGGCACCATCGAGATCGCGAAGATCGCCGCATTGCTTCTTGCCGCGATCGCGGCGAGTTAAACACAAATGCCTTCCCACAATCCCCCCGGCTTGGATTTCGGCGAAGACGTCGATCGCGCGGGTGGAAACGGAAGCAGCGGCAAAGGGCAGCGCGACGGAGTGCCGTTGTCCAAGATTGGCACCTGGCTGTTCATTGCCTCGCTTGCCACGATGTTCGGGGCATTGGCGTCCACGTATGCCTACCGCCTGGGTGATAAACAGAATTACTACTTTCCATGGCCGCCCAGCCTTTGGGTGAGCACCGGCGCCATTGTCCTCAGCAGCTCAACGATGTGGATCGCACAAAGGGCCGCTAAAAAGGGCCTAATGCGCAAAGTGCAGGGGTACTTGGCGATTACGTTGGCGCTGGGTTGGGTGTTCGTTTTTTCCCAATTTGTGGCGTGGCTGTTATTGCGCCATGCAGGGTTCTACGCTCAAACCAACCCGTTCTCAGGATTGTTCTATCTACTCACTGCGATCCACGGATTCCACATCCTCGCCGGCCTCGGTTGGTTGATCTACATCTTTTCGCTTGTCAAACACGGCGCATTGACGGGCAAACGGCATCTGGCCCTCGAGTTGGGCTCGATCTACTGGCACTTCATGATGATCGTTTGGTTAGTTTTCTTCTTTCTTATCGTGATATGAGCATCCAAAGTCTTCGCATAATCCGGCTCTTCCTCTGGGGGATTCTAATCGTTGCCCTGCTTACCGTCGGAACGATGTACCTCCTGCGAGGCACCCTGCTCAAATCCGATCGACAGCAGCCATCCGCAATAGTTGAATCTTCCGATCGAGATTTGAAGCCAATGGGGGACGCTCCATCCTTCACTTTGACCGATCATAACGGAGCCGACTTCAGCGTCAGCGAATATGCGGGGAAAGTCTACGTCGTCGACTTCTTCTTCACTCAATGTGCAGGCATCTGCCCGACTCTGCAGGCGAACATGAAGAAAATCCAAGAGGCATTCGCCAGCAACGACAGCGTCCGGTTGCTGTCGATCAGCGTAGACCCCAAGAACGACACTCCTGGCGTCCTTTTGGCCAAAGCCAAAGAACTGGGGTCCGATCTGGACGTTTGGGCGTGGACGGTCGGTCCGACCGAGGAGACCGGCCGGATCGCAAAGGGACTGAAACTGGTGGGTACCGAGGTCCCTGGAGAAATCCTGCATAGTAATCGCTTCGTTCTGGTCGATGGCTATGGCAAGATTCGTGGCTATTACAACGGCACCGACGACGAGGACGTGGAAGCCGTTATCGCGGATATTCGCCGGCTGCTCGGAGAATGATTCCGCTCCACTGGCTGCCAACCATAAACGCCTGCTTCAACATGCTGGCAGTGTGCTTCCTAGTCACCGGCTTCTTCATGATTCGGAACAACAACGTGAGGGCCCACCGCGCCTGCATGCTTTTGGCTCTCTGCAGTTCCACCTTGTTTCTGATCGGCTACCTCACCTATCATTTTCAGGCGGGCACAACCCGATTCGAGGGCGAGGGTTGGATTCGTCCGGTTTACTTCGCAATTCTGCTGACCCACACAGTCCTCGCTATTGCGATCGTGCCGATGGTGCTCGTCACGCTAACCCGAGCTTTGCGCGAGCGATTCGACGCGCACAAAAGGCTTGCAAGGTGGACTTTGCCAGTTTGGTTATACGTTTCGGTCACCGGCGTCGTCGTGTACTTATTGCTGTATCGCGTCGACTACTAGCCTTAACTTTGTGAAAAAATGCACAATATCCGTCAGGAATGCGATTCGGGCTTGACTTGCGCGAATCGAAGTCGGCTAACATGGATTGCGGAAGGCGACGTTTTCCGAACGATAAAGAGGACATGCGCCCATATCCTCCGAACCGTTCTCATAGGACGAGTATAGGGATGTCAGAACACGCCTGCATTTGGAAGGATCAGGAACCCAGGGAGGGTCACCTGAGCGCGAGCGTCTACGGATTTAAGGAGGGGGCATTCTAAATGCCGCAACTTTTCCCAAAAAGCGCCAACAATATGGTGAAGGTCACCTTCTTGTTGGGCGGTTTATTGCTGGCGTCCGTGGTGTTGGTTGGGGCAAACGTCACACCCTACACGCACCGCCTTGGAATTGCACTCGACCAGCCGGCGCCATTCAGCCACAAACACCACGTCAAGGAACTCGGCATTTCCTGCCTTTATTGCCATGACAGCGTTGAAAAAGGACCGGTCGCCGGAGTTCCGGCAACGGAAACCTGTTACACGTGCCATAGCCAGGTTTGGACCAACAGCCCGCTTTTAGAAGTCGTTCGGAAGAGCTACGAAACCGGCGAGCGAGTGGAATGGAACCGGGTCAATGACGTTCCGGACTTCGTTTACTTCGACCACTCGGTTCACATTTCGAAAGGCGTGTCCTGCTACACATGCCACGGAGAAATCGACGAGCAAAACCTGACTTTCAAGCCAAAGGCGTTCGAAATGCGGTGGTGTCTGGATTGTCACCGTAATCCCGAGAAATGGGTGCGACCGGACGACAAGATCCTCGATACGAACTACGACGATGAAGACGAGAGTCACGCGGAGATGGGCCGCGAACTCGTCAAGA
>CAMLEL010000417.1 GCA_946478935.1 uncultured Armatimonadota bacterium | reverse complement strand
ATCCTTTTCTAAGGGATGCGGAAAGCGCGAGGCTGGCCACCGAACGAATTCTTCGCCTTAGCATGGAAACCGGGCGACCGGTCCACATCCTCCATGTCTCAACAGCCGAAGAGCTTCCATTGCTCACCGAGGCCAAGAATCAAGGACTTGCGACGACCTGTGAAGTCACGCCGCAGCACTTGTGGTTTGCCGCACCAGAATGCTACGAGAAACTGGGTACCCATGCCCAAATGAACCCTCCCATTAGGGATGCCCGTCATCGCGATGCGTTACGCACCGCGGTTGCGGAAGGATTGTTTGACGTGTTTGGCAGTGATCATGCCCCTCACACGATTCAGGAAAAGGCCCTTCCCTACCCTCAGAGCCCGAGTGGTATGCCTGGCGTACAGACAATGCTTCCGGCCTTGTTAACTCTCGCGTCACAGGGCCTGTTCAATCTGGCGACGATCGTAAGGATGGCATGCGAACGTCCTGCTGAAATCTATGGAATTGCCAGCAAAGGAAAGCTGGAAGTCGGTTTTGACGCCGATATTTTGCTCGTTGATCCGGATCGAAAAGTGGTATTTGAACGTGAGATGGTCGCCAGCAAGTGCGGTTGGAGTCCCTATGAAGGCGCTACCTTCACTGGATGGCCAATCTGGGTGTTCCTCCGAGGAGTCCCCGTCGTTGAAGAAACGCTCCTGAGTGGCAACCCAACCGGTATTCCAGTCGAGTTCGATTGGAAATAGCCCAAAGGTATCCTCTTGGGGATGCCTAAGCTCATTCTCGTTCGCCATGGTCAATCGATTTGGAACCTAGAGAACCGGTTCACCGGCTGGGTCGACGTGCCATTGACCGCAAAAGGCGAAGACGAGGCTAGGTTTGCAGGAAAAAAGCTGCACAGTGTCAAGATCGACGTTGCCTATACAAGCGCACTGCGACGTGCCCAGCACACTTTGGACATCATTTTGCAGACAATGGGTCTGGAGCTTCCGGTAATTAGAGACGAGGCTCTGAATGAGCGCCACTATGGCGATCTCCAGGGCCTGAACAAAGAAGACACTGCTAAAAAGTTTGGCGATGAGCAGGTAAAGATTTGGCGCCGAAGCTATGACATCCCGCCACCCAACGGTGAAGCGCTCAAGAATACAGCGGAGCGGACACTACCCTTCTTCGAACGCTGCATCCTCGGTGACATCCGTCAGGACAAAAACGTCCTCGTTGTTGCTCATGGAAACAGCAACCGCTCTATCGTCATGATGCTGGACAATCTCTCAAAGGAAGAGGTTTTGGAACTTAACCTCGATACGGGCGTCCCGCTGGTTTACGAACTTACGACTAATGGCAAGGTGCTCGGTAAAGAAATCCTAAAGTAACGCGGCCGCAAACTTGCCGCTGAGAGTCACCATCGGCAAGCCGGCTCCCGGCTGAACCGAGCCTCCGCAATAGTACAAGTTGGAGATTTCGCCGTCCCAATTGCGCTCGGGCATCATTCCGAATAGCCGCTGGCGACTCTCCAGGCCATATAGCGATCCGCGAAAATTCCCGTCCCGCACGCGAAACGTTTGGGGAGTCTGGACTTGCTCAACTTGGATGTTCTGTTCAATGAAATCAAATCCGAAAGACTTGATCGTTGCCAATGCGCGGTGACGCGCTTCCTGGGAGAACGCTGGCCAATCAATATTTTGGACTTCTGCTGGGCAGGTTACGACCAAAAACAGATTGCTCGATCCATCCGGTGCGACCGTCGAATCGATTTTCGACGTCAAGTTCGCGTACACAATCGGTGACGATGGAAACATCTCCTGATCGTACAGCTCTTCAAAGCTGCGCTCGAAACTTTTGGGGATGAAGAGGTTGTGGTGACTCAGGTTCGAAACATAGCCTTTGATGCCCAAGTTGACCGTAAAGTAGCTTAAGCTCGGCTCGCCCACTGGTGCTCGGCCCAAGAGCCGACCAAAGGTAAAGCGATCTACGTTGCTGATTACCGCATCCGCACGGTATGCCTCTTCCGGAGTCTTGACACTGCGGATGCGCCCTCCATCGATCTCCAGCCCGGTGACCTCGGCTCGAGTGATGATCTTCACGCCAAGCTCATTGGCCAGGCAGTGAAAACTCGCAGGAATGGCCGATACACCACCTTCGGGATAGAAGACGCCTCCGTCGATCATGAAGTACGGAATCAGCAGCGAGCCCGGAGAGACATCCCTGTAGGTCTGACCACCATACGAGGGAAATCCATAAAAGAACGCTCGGAGCGGTGGGCTTACAAATAGACCGTCGATGAAATCCTTGTACTTCCTTCCGATGCCAAGGCCGGTACCGATGCGAATGAGCCGCGGATCGAGGAGCTTCCAGAATTGATCGTACGGCCTGGAGAAGATTGTCTTCCGCACAATCTTCGCAATGCCGTCCAAGCGACGCATCAAGTATCGCATAGAGTCGGAGTCAGCCGGAAACAGTTCGCAAAGTGCATCCAGACAAGCATCGCGATCACCTGGCAGGTCGAAGGGCTGCATTCCTTCAAAGAAGACACGGCTGAATGGATCCAACCGCTGAAACCTGAGGTAGTCGGCTGGTTGTCGACCCGCCATCTGAAAGACCGAATCGTAAATCTCCGGCAGGATAATGATGCTG
>CAMLEL010000416.1 GCA_946478935.1 uncultured Armatimonadota bacterium | reverse complement strand
GAAATGCGCACGTCGTACACTTTCAGAAAAGTCTCGGTGGGTACCGATGTAGAGATCGTGCAGGAAGGCATTCCGGCAGCTATACCGGTGGAAGCATGCTACTTGGGATGGCAGGAGTGCCTGGAGCAGCTTGCCACTCTGGTAGAACCAGAGATTCCTGACGCGTAGGTTCCGTGCATATCATTTGGCGAAGCCCTTGCCGGTTGGACCCTACATTTGAATCCAGTCCAGTTCGACAATAAGTTCAGCTTATGGGTAGTCGTATCTGGAAGTGACTGTCAAGCACGAATCCCTTTGTGTGCTGCTTGGCGGTTCTTTGCGCCATTAGCGAGGAACTCCTAACGCTGAGTTTTATCGTGCTGCGCGTCCTTGCCTGCAACCACCTTCGCGTCGATAATGAAGTAAGAAACACCACCATCGACCAAGTTGACACTAATCGTCGCCATCGATTTACGGGCAGACAATTTTACAAACCCGGTGCAGATCACCGGGTCGCCATCCGGGTTCCCTTCTTCTGGTCCGAATTCGAACTCCAACTCCTGCACGTTCGGCATCCCCAACTTCTTTGCCAGAGCGGACACGAATTCAGGCCCATTCTCCTTCGAGATTCGCTGTCGCTCAGCACGGCGAAACTTCTTGCCGGGGTACCAGTTTCGCTCGCCGTCGAAGTACATGGTCACCTGGCGCATCTTCATATCGTAGTCCATGCCTACACCCAGCCGGTCTATAGACCAATGATAGCCAACACTCCACGTGGGCCGCTTGCCTTCCTCTTTGCTACTCCGATGGCTAACCATCACGAACTTGCTCTCGTCCACATCCTGAAACCCGACATTCTCTAAAAACAATTTACAGGCCGCTCGGGCTTCTTGTACAGTTGGGTCCGATGCGGTTGGGATGTAATTTCGATGAGTAACCGAGCCTACGGGTATGACTGCTTTGTGTATGTTTGAAGGCGGTCTCGGCCACACCAGAGCAGCTGTAATCCCAACTGCTATTAACGCCCACGAGCTCAGCTCAACCAGTCGGAGTTTTCCGCGCAACTCCCTTTACCTTCCAAGGCGCGAACCAGTAACCATTGATACCACCATCTAGCAAGTCGATTGAAAGACCTCCAATCCGCACCCCTTTAGGATTCGCGAACGTCATTCCAGCCCTACCCGAACTTCTAGGCAGATCATCAGGGTTTTGTTTGAAATCAAAGCTGTCCGGCTTGCAGTTTGCCGGGATGCCAAGCCTCCGCGCCATCGCCTCCACTCGGCGACGTGCGTCTTCACGTGTCCGGATGAGAGGTTTGCGTTTCTTCTGAAGTCCTTTGAATTGCGCCTCCTCACGAGCCAGATCATGCATGGAGACGATTTGCCGAGTTTGCATATCTAGCTTCATAAGAACATCATTCCCAAAGCGAATCCGCCATAAGGGCCTTCGCGCCCCGTGTATACCCGTCTCTTCTGCAGTGAGTTGCGTTCGTTTGCTTGTAGAAAGGTCGACGTTTGCCCTTCGAAGGAAGCCCTTTGAGATTGTCAGCACTTCAGCATGACCCGGATCTGTTGCGCGCAGCGAGTAATTCTTGTAGCTCACGCTCTGGCACCAAGCCATACCGAATACAAATGCCACTACTAGCGAACCGATTAATCGACGATTAGTTTCTGTTCTCATAGATACCAACCCGGGGCAGTTCCACTTGAACCGGTATAAACCCCTTTTAAGCGCGTATAGAAATCTCCCCAAACATGCATAAAGTCCGTCGCGTAGGTGGGTTTGTTACTCCCGTTATAGTTATCGAACGCTTCAATCCTCGCCTCACTCACTGTATAAGTATCCTCTAGGTGTCCCCAAAAACGCCTGCTCCTTTCAAGATAGTTCGGTAGAATCGGACTTGGCGAGCAATGTAATGCACCAACCTGTCAAGATCACATACATCGGCTTAGCCGCCCTTGCGCTGGTTGCAGGAGTTTTGGCGTGGCGAGCTTCATTCGCTCCTTCATTTGAATCGTCTTTGGCTGATCACGGCGAGACCCATCACCTAACGCAGCTTCAACTGGCCAACCTCAAAGAATACGATGGACCCCTGGCCGCAGAAGGAAGCGGCGTTTCGGATCATTTCCAGATCGGCCTCGTCAATTCGTTTGCCAACACATCTTCCGCGCCTAGTAGAGTCGAATTTGTCTTCGCTAGGGATGTCCAACTTCCCGATTTGGTCGAGGGGCCGACACCCTCTCCAGATGCGACAAATCGCCCCATGCTCGAGCTATCGCTGAGTTCACGAAGGACAGTGAGGGGCCACCGGGTCCGGGTCCAAGCGAAAGTCGAACCGGTAGTGCAGCCTGGACAAGCATGTGCCATGTGGAAGTATCAATCGGGAAAAGTGCGGTTCTGCGTGGTGGACGGAGTGGAACGCGTTCACGATATACGGGAAGTTCATTGGGGAACTTCGGTAACGGACGGGACAGGAAGCACTGCTTCACCTCCTGCCTTGATTGGAAAAACGAAAAGGGCCGCTAGCTCACGCTAGCGGCCCCGATTTCAGCTACTGCCTAGAACCGATAGTGGGCGAAGGCCTTGTTGGCCTCGGCCATGCGATGCGTGTCTTCCCGTTTTTTGATTGTGGGACCCGTATTGTTGAAGGCGTCCAGCAACTCGCCAGCGA
>CAMLEL010000415.1 GCA_946478935.1 uncultured Armatimonadota bacterium | reverse complement strand
AGGAATCAAGTTCGAGCAGCCTTTTCATCGGGCGGATGAGGAGATCCTAAGTTTTGAAGCTCATGATGGACTACCGCTCGAGCTGGTTGCTTCACAGGCTTTTACCCCCGGGGTTCCGTTCGCCGGAGGAACCGTTGACCAGAGTTACGCGATCAGCCGGATGCATCACGTCACCCTTCACGAAAACGACTCCGGTCCGACTGAGCAACTGCTGACTGAAGTGATGGGATTTGAGCGCGTGGGAGCGGATGGGGCCCGAGTCCGACTGCAAGCTCAAAACGGTGGGCCAGGGAGCTTTGTCGACCTCGTGACCGACGCCAAGCTCTCGCATGGTCATGGGGGCCACGGCACGGTTCACCACATCGCATGGGCGACTCAAGATGAGCAGACACAACAGGAATGGCATGAGGAACTCGCCCAGCTGGGATATCACATCAGCCCCATCATGAATCGTGACTACTTTAAGTCGATCTATTTCCGAGAACCAGGCGGCGTGCTCTTTGAAATCGCGACGATGGGTCCAGGCATGTTGATCGACGAATCGGAAGCAACGCTTGGAACAAGTTTGCGACTTCCGGCCATGTATGAACCGATGCGCGATCAGATTGAGCGAATCGTCCCCAAGCTCAAGCTCCCAAGCGGCATCGAAGTGCCCATCGAAGTGGCAGGTCAAACTCGATGAATCAAGCCTTCATTCATCGGTTTCTTCCCGGCACAACGGAAGATGGCCGGGCTTTGTTGTTGCTGCATGGAACAGGTGGCGATGAGAACGATTTGATTCCGCTTGGGCAGACCGTCATGCCAGGGGCGGCCATTTTGAGCGTGAGAGGCAGAGTCTTGGAATCCGGGATGCCGCGTTTCTTTCGCCGCTTCGCGGAGGGGCTGTTTGACTTGGACAATCTCCGAGCCGAGTGTAGCGAGTTGGCCACATTCCTGGAGCGGGCCTCAACGGAATATGGCTTTGACCGCTCCAAGTTGGTGGCCCTTGGGTTCTCGAACGGCGCTAACATGGCGCATTCGTTGATGATGCTACACCCCGAAGCCGTCCAAGATGCCGTGCTCATCCGCGCGATGACCACGATGCCAGATTTGGTGCCGAGTGGGTTGGCAGGCAAAAAGGCATTTCTGTCGTCTGGGCGCACTGATTCTATGATGCCCGTCCAAGACGTCGATTTCTTGGCGGCACAGCTTCGATCGGGCGGCGTCGAGGTAACTCATCACTGGGTCGAAGCCGGGCACAACTTAACGCGCGGCGAAATCGAAGTGATTCGCGACTGGCTTGTTCAATAACCGCCCATCGCCGCCCGCATCAGCTTGAAGAAGATATCGATGTTCTGCTGGGGGCCAACGAATGGCAGCCAGACATCTCGATTCTTCGCGTACACACTGACCGGGATATCGGTTCCGGTGTGCACGGCTTGGAATCCAGGAACCTGGCCGCGAATGAAGAAACCTCGCAAGGACTCTGGAGAACGGTCGATTGGATTGACCGCATAAGTTCCTTTCGTTGGACCGGTGCCCTTTTGCATTTCACCCTTGATGTTGCTCGACAAAAGGCTGTCAATGATTGGAAGCGGTTTGGTGAGCCAATCTTCGAATCGATCCGCGCCTGCGCCAAATCCGATGACCATCTTGCGATCGATGTTTGCCGTAGCTGGGTATCCGTCGGGCTGAATTGCATAACGGGGGAATCCAGCGTCCTCATAGGTGCCCACGGCCTTCTGTCGCTCGGGAGCCGTGCCGGGCTGAGTCTTCTCGCGATCGCTTGGGAGGCCATTCATTTCCTGCATGGTCTTCGTTAGCGCTCCGATCAGGCTGAATCCTGAGCACTCGTGATCGGCAAGCACGATCACCAAGGTGTCATCTCGATCCTTGGCGAAGTTCATCGCTACGCCAACTGCGCGATCGAATTCGAGGATTTCCCAAATCGCCCGGTCCGCATCCATGGCATGCGACTGCTTATCGATATGCGCTCCTTCGATGAGGAGATTGAAACCTTTGTTTCCGTTTGTCCGGTTATTGTTTTGCAGGACCTCGAGCGCCTTGGCGGCCATTTCGTCGAGCATCGGCTGATCGGGCGCATAGTAGTCGTCGACAACGCCCAATTGGTGCGGATTCCGACGCTTCGCAATCTTGTCCAACGCCACATTCATGTTGCCAAAACCGAAGAGTCCGAGAAGCTTGGTCGCACCGGCAGGAACGGCGGAAAGTTCTTTGTTTGAGCCGGCATACTGGTATCCGTCGGATTCAAATCGCTTGATTAGATCAACTTCGGCCGACATTGCCGATTGATCGATCGTGGTGCCCCCGGCATTCCAAGCTGAGGCAAGGATATCCGGCGCGTACTGATAGTTGCTCCCGCTACTTCGGCTGGAACCAAACTCGCTCTGGGGAAGAAACCAGCGACGTCCGCCACCCATTAGAACACGCAAGCCGGAGCGGTTTCGCTCCGCGAAGAATTGGTTGACGATGCCCGTGCCCTTGCCGCGATCGTAGGTATGGACCATCTGAGAGGCGGGCGTAGCGTCCTCAACATCTGCTGTCGTTACGATGCCGAGCGTCGTACCAAATTTCCGGTGGAGAAACTGCGAGAGGTACTCGATTCTGGGATTGTCGAAAGCGTCCCCGGGAGTGTTGTCCGGATACACCCCTTC
>CAMLEL010000414.1 GCA_946478935.1 uncultured Armatimonadota bacterium | reverse complement strand
TACCGGCTCGGGAACGGGGTTCATGGCCAAACCTTCGAAGCCAATGAGCGGTGCGCCGGCGGCGTTGCCTTGGTGAAAATTGGAGCCATAAGTCCTTTCGCTTGGGTAAGTTTGGCTGCGATGCTAAAGAAGTCTCTAAATTATTGGTCCGCGCCAGGCGGCCTTGATGGCACACTGGATGTTTTCGCCTTCCTAAAGCTTGCCAAAACGTATCGTTTTTCGGTGGTGGAACTGGCGATAGGTGAGACGGGTTCGCTCAACCTCGAAGCGACCAAGGATAGTTGCGACGAGATTCTGGCGTTTGCGGCTGAGGTCGGTGTCGAAGTCGCGAGCATCGCCTCGGGGCTTTATTGGTCGAGGTCTTTAGGCGACGAAACAGAGGCGGCGAGGGGTCTGGCTCGACAGGACCTGGAGAAAATGATTCAGATAACGGCGTGGCTTGGGTGCAAGACGCTGCTAACAATTCCTGGATCCGTGGACATTTTCTTCATGCCGGAGCGCAAGGCGCTGCCGTACGACCACGTATGGAAGCATGCGACCGACGGAATTCGTTCCGTCCTGCCGTTGGCGGAGTCGCGTGGTGTGAGGTTGGGAATTGAGAACGTTTGGAACAAATTCCTCCTGAGTCCACAAGAGATGGCGGCGTTCATCGATCAATTTGAAAGCAAGTCGGTGGGCGCATATGTGGACGTTGGCAATCTTCTGCGAGTTGGACATCCCCAGGATTGGCTGCGTCATCTAGGTGAGCGCGTCGTCGGCATTCATTTCAAGGACTACCGAATTAACGTGGGAACAATCGAAGGTTTTGTGGATTTACTTGAGGGTGATGTCGATTGGACGGAAGTAATGTCAGCGATCAAGGAAATCAATTACGACGGGCCGATCGTTGCAGAAATGATCCCGCTATACCGGCACTTCCCCGAAGTTCGCCTTGCCAATACCTCGAACGCGATGGATGCGATCCTGAGCTTGGCCTAAGGCATATCCAGCGGATCCATCGATGGAGGCGCCTGGGATACAAAGGTACGCGGGCTAGCGTAGCTGCGCTTGTCTTCGACATGCTCTTTCAGCCTTTTGAGCGTCGTAGACAAGAACTGCTTGACTGCGTTCCCCTTCGAGACCTTCTCCAGCATTCCGTAATCCGCAGAAAAGGTTACCGTCACGCGATAAGTGCCCATTGTCAGCTCGGAAAGCCTCCAATAGAACACTTCGTGTTTGGGAGAACGAAGTCGTTTTTCAGTGATTCTTGCCTCTGCCTTGTCCCATTCTTCGACGTCGCTAATCTCATGCTCACGTGATTCGCCGTCAAAGACGAAAGCAATTCGCTGGCCGGGGAGGAATTTCTCGGTTGGGCTGAACGGCCGCTCGGCAAGCTGCCGCATACCAATCACGCCGTCTGGCATGTAATGGCCGCGCGACATGAGATCGCCGACTGTGAGAAACAAGTCCTGAGGGTCGACCATCACGTCTATAAACTCAGAGGTTTCAAACATCAGGAGTCCATCACCGCTGCCAAGGCATTCTCATAGATGTTTCGGAGTTCATCGACCTTGCGAGAAAGAATTACGCCGGACGGCGAGACAAAAGCCATATCCGGGCGAGACTTATCGAATAAGCCTAGACAATGAAGGTTCAAACCGTTCTCCATGCAGATTCTTTGAATTTTCTCAATCGACCCTGACTTGTGCTTTTCCTCGCCTACCCCGATCAGCACGCGGCCCGGAATTTCGCCGAATATGCGGGAGTCCACGCGGCGGGTGAACGTCCAAGGGTCGATTTCTTTTTCTAGTTCGGCCAAAGAAGCCAGGACCTCGGCTTGAGTGGGATCCGCCTTCTCAAGAATCGGGCCCATAATGTGCTTGCGGTGGTGCTCCTGTGCATCGACAACTATGTTGCATCCAACAACGTTTTCGAATGCCATTTCTGCAACAGAAACGGCCAACCCACCTTCGGAGACATCATGCGCGCAATCGACGAGCCCTTCGGCAGACAAGTGAACGAGCGTATTAATAAGCCCCTTTTCGATTGCCAAGTTTGGTGGCTCAGCCTCACCGTCGTCCAGCCCATGGATTGTTGCTAAATATTGGGAAGCCCCCAAAGCTTGCGCCTTTGAAATTTCCTCATTGCCATAAATCAAGTAAATAAAGCCTCGGCTCTTTGGCAAGGACATCGGAAGGCGTTTGCTAACATCGTCCAAAACACCAACCATGCCGATTGTCGGTGTAGGCAACACCTCTCCCAGCTCTGTTTCATTATAAAAACTCACGTTTCCGCTAAGGATCGGCGTACCTAACGCTTCACACGCATCGGCAATCCCTTTAACAGCGCGATCGAATTGCCAAAAAACCTCGGGCTTGGTCGGGTCTCCAAAATTCAGACAGTCGGTCGCTGCCGTGGGCATTGCGCCCGTGCAGGCGACATTTCTGGCGGCTTCGGCCACGGCGGCAACGCCGCCATGGTAGGGATCGGCAAATACGGCTTTCGCGTTGCAATCGATTTTCGCCGCTATGCCTTTATTCGTTCCTCGTAGCGCAAGAACTGCGGCATCGCTGTAGCCGGGACCCTCGACGGTCTGCGTTTGGACGGTGCTGTCGTATTGTTCATACACCCAACGCTTCGACGCAATGTTGGGGCTTGCGAGTAGTGTCGCAAGGGCGTCGCCGTAGTCTG
>CAMLEL010000413.1 GCA_946478935.1 uncultured Armatimonadota bacterium | reverse complement strand
TGGGAGAAGCAGGCAAGCGATACCGCGGCGCCCAGTGCCCTATCGGGTCTGGAAGCGCGGGTTCGATTTGACGATCTCGGTCGCTCTTTTAGTCTTGTTTCTCCCCCTATTCGTGATATTGGCAATCATCGTCAAAATCACGAGCTGCGGACCTGTCTTCTATGCATCGACTCGCGTTGGTCGATGCGGCAAGCATTTCAAGTTTCTCAAGTTCCGCACCATGTACATGGATGCGGATGAGCGCTTGGCTGATTTGATGGCAAAGAACGAGAAGGACGGGCCGATCTTCAAAATGAAGAACGACCCCAGGACGACACCCGTGGGTAGGTTCCTGCGAAAGTACAGCTTGGATGAGCTGCCCCAACTCATCCACGTCATGCTCGGAGATATGAGCATGGTCGGACCACGACCTCCGGTACCGCGCGAGGTTGAGCAATACGACGAGTTTGCACGCGAGAGATTGACCATCAAGCCAGGGATGACGTGCTACTGGCAAATCCAGGGCCGAAGCAATCTTACATTCGACGAATGGATGGCTCTCGACCATAAATACATCCATGAGATGAGTTTTTGGACAGACGTGAAGATTCTCGCCAAAACTCCAATGGTGGTCTTCAAAGGCGACGGCGCGTACTAAGACAGCTTGGACTTCAGGAATTCAAGAAGGTTTCCACCGCGAAATCTCAGGCCCCGGACTCCAGCCGCCTCAGCCGCTAACATGTCCGAGTCCTTGTCACCCACGAAGAAACTTTGACTGGCATCGCCATCGAACTCGCGAAGTCCCCTGATGAGCATTCCGGGTTTGGGTTTTCGACAATCACAGTCGATCCGGAAGGGCTCGCTTGCGGCGGTTGGGTGATGGGGGCAGGAATAAACGGCGTCCAGACGGGCTCCGACCTGCTCAAGTTCCACACGCATATGTTCAGTCAGCAAATCGAAGTCCGACTGGGAGTAGAGTCCACGTCCAATTCCAGATTGATTGGTGGCGACCACGACCTTGTATCCCTCTTGGTTGAGCCACCGGACGGCTTCTCTGGCACCCTCGATCCAGTCGAATTCCGCGGCGTGGAAGACATAGTCATGGTCCACGTTCAAGACTCCGTCTCGGTCTAGGAAGGCAATCTTAGACTTCTCCGTCATACCAGGTCCGGCTCAACGATCTCACACAGGATATGTCCAAGTAAAGCGTGTATTTCTTGAATTCTTGGAGTGTGGTCACTCGGGACGCGCAAGCAGACTTCGCACTTGCTGACCAACTTGCCACCCGAACGGCCAGTGAAGCCAATGACACGAATGCCCAAGCTGTTTGCGGTCTCCGCGGCGGCCAGAATGTTTGCGCTGTTCCCGCTGGTGCTGTAGAGGATCAATGCTCCGGCATGAGGTCGGTATGCTTCAACTTGGCGGGCAAAAACTTGCTCAAAACCGTAATCATTTCCGATCGAAGTGAGAGACGCATCGGACGCACCGAGGGCAATCGCCGACGCCCCTTTTCGCTCAAGGAGGAATCTTCCAACGAATTCGCCAGCGATATGCTGGGCATCTGAGGCCGAGCCTCCGTTGCCCGCGAGCAACAAAGTCTTGCCGAGTTTGAGCGCATCTCGGACGATTTCTGCAGCGCGAATCACATCCGGCTTGAGCGCATCCAGTTCATCCAGAATCGACCGATGCTCAGTCAAACACCGGTCGAAGATCGCAATGGAATCCACGCCCTATTTTGAGCTATTTGGAGCCAATCGTGTGGTACTCGAATCCGCCCCGCTCCGCTTTCGAACGGTCGTACACGCGGCGTCCATCGAACATGACTCGCTGCTTCATGCCCTGACCCAGGCGGTCCATGTCGAGTTGTCGGAACTCATTCCACTCTGTTACGAGGATGATCGCATCCGCATCGGCGCCCAAGTCGTACACGCTGTCCGCAAAGGAGATGTTCGGATAAATCTCACGGACGTTGGCTTCGGCCACTGGATCGTAAGCGATCACTGAACCGCCGTCGCTAATGATGCGATCGATCATGACAAGGGACTTCGCATCTCGGATGTCGTCCGTGTTCGGCTTAAAGGCCAGGCCCATGAGTGCAACACGCTTGCCGCTGAAGCCGCCCAATCGGTCTTCGACCCGCTTCAAGAAGTGAAGAGTCTGATCGTCGTTGATCTGGATGACCTGCTTGAGCAGATCGAAATCGTATCCGAGGTTCTTTGAGACAGTAACCATGCCCTGAACGTCTTTCGGGAAGCAGCTGCCGCCCCAACCTAAACCAGCGTTTAAGAATTGGTTGCCAATTCGCTTGTCGCTGCCGATCCCTGCAGCGACGTCAGCCACATTCGCTCCGCAAAGCTCGCAAATCCGGCTGAGGGCATTGATAAAGCTGATCTTCATCGCGAGAAACGAATTGGCGCCGTACTTGATGAGTTCAGCCGAGTTCAAGTCTGTGACGATCATCGGAGCCTGAAGCGTGGCGTAAAGGTCCACCAGTTTCACCGCCGCTTCACGCTTCTTCGAACCGATGACAATTCGGTCCGGATGAAGTGTGTCGTGGATCGCCGAGCCCTCTCTAAGAAACTCTGGATTGCTTACAACATCGAATAGCGAACTGTCGACACCGTGAGATCGGATGATTTCTTCGACCATATCGCCAGATCCAACCGGCACCGTCGACTTGTTGACGATCACCGTGT
>CAMLEL010000412.1 GCA_946478935.1 uncultured Armatimonadota bacterium | reverse complement strand
ATATTTCTTTAAACCACTATTCGATTTTCAAAGAACTCTTCGCAGGCCGCATCGCTTTTCAGTTCAGCGGCAAGAGGAAATGATACCAGCCGGGGACTCCTATGTCAAGGGCCCATAAGAATTTCGTTAGGATTCTTTGGCGGGGTCGCTGCCGACCAGCGAAATCGACGGTCGGTTCCTCTTAGCTAAGTATATGACGCCCCTAAAATGCCGAGCATTCCCTCTCCGATTTGGACCTAGGACCGACCGATCATTTCTCCTAGCGCCGAGGACTGGCCACTGCCACCCGGTCAGTGCATTTCCAGGTCGCCCAGCAGCAACTGGATCTGGTTGATCTGTCCCAGGTGATAAACCATGTTCCAATACGGAAGGCCGAGCACGTCGGCCATGGTCATCTTCATGCCACCCCCAAAGGGCATCATGATCTCCTCATCCAACTTCCCTTCCGGAAACTCGGCAATCGCTTGGCACAGTTCGACCGTCGAAGTCCGCGCCGCATCGCAGCACTTCTGCACAGAATCGTAGGAGTCTCGCAGACGCTCGAATTCCGTACGGGCGTGCGAATTCAGATCGGGGATCGATCTTTCTTTGATGATCGGGAGGAACCAGGACGCTTGGGTTGCCACTTCCTGCATCTGGCTCAGTGTCGAGCGCGTATGCTCGCCCGGCATCCAAGTCTGCCGATCAACCGGCACCGCCTCGGCAGAGCGGCAGATGTCGTCCACCGCCTTTTGAGTCTGTTTGACGATCTGGTCGAGGTACCGCATCGGCCAAGGTTACCGCTCGCCTAATCCTCGCTGGTCAGAAGTTCGTGCGCAAGTTCCTCTAGGATTTGTTTGCGCCAATCCGAAGAATCATGACTAGACTCCGGCAGCTTGCTTTTCAAAAATGCTCAGCCCCGCCGCATTCCAATCATCGATAAACCGCTTC
The DNA here is from genome assembly GCA_946478935.1 of uncultured Armatimonadota bacterium. The sequence continues at coordinate 1,751 of CAMLEL010000412.1, read as the reverse complement.
AACCCAGAATCGGTCAACGGATGCTTGAACATCATCTGCATGATCTTGAACGGCATCGTTGATACGTGCGCGCCCGACTGGATGGCTTCGACTACATGCAGTGGATGCCGAATAGACGCCACCAACACTTCCGAATCAAATCCATAATCCTGAACCATCCGCACGGTGTCCTGCACCGCCACCATGCCGTCAGCGCTCATATCGTCCACGCGGCCCACAAAATTTGAGATATAGGTTGCGCCAGCCTTTGCCGCCATCAATGCCTGCGGGACCGAGAAGACGAGCGTCACGTTCGTTCGGATTCCTTTGTCTGCCAAAGTGGAAACGAGCCTGATACCGGATTCGATCAGCGGAACCTTAACCACGATCTGGGAATGCCAACTCGAAATCTCCAAGGCTTCTTTCAGCATGGTGTCGTAGTCGGTGGCCACGACTTCCGCGCTGATGTCGCCGTTGGGAAGCGACTCGCACATCTTTACGACGGTCTCGCGGAACCCCTTGCCCGACTTGGCGATCAGCGTCGGGTTGGTGGTCACGCCATCCAGCACACCCCATTCCGCCGCCTGGCGCACTTCCTCGATATCACCGGTATCCACGAACAGCTTCATATTTGTAGTTTACCGGCGGAGCTATGCGATGGCCATGCATGGCTCGTGCCTTGCTATGCAAAGCAAAGCTTAACCATGCAAGGCCATGCAAGCCACTATCAGCTACTCATCCACCTCGATCTTTCCAAATAGCCCGTGAGTTTCTTCCACGATGCCGGCGGCAAAGTAAAGGTCATTGGTGTTCCCAGAGGTGACTCCGTTTCCGAACTTCAAGTCCCAGAGTCTCTCTATCTCGATTGGTCCGCCCTTCTTGGCCTTGAGCGCTCCAAGCTTCTTACCGTCCGTCAAGCTGAATCCATGGATCCGTCCGTCGCCGAAGTTTCCGACCAAAAGCGAACCCGAGAATGTTCCAAAGTTCGAAGGGGCAATTGTCAGGGCCCACGGTTGGACCAGTGAATCGTTGCTCGAAATACGGCGCAGAAACTGACCGCTCATGTCAAATTCATTCACGACGCCGTTGCCCTCCACGTCGCCTAGAGCCGGATTCGTATAGGCCACATAGAGCTTCCCCGCAAGCGCCTGGATGTTAAACGGACGGAATCCAGGTGGAAGCGTCGGGTCCATGAACATTCCGGGCACGGAGGTGGGAGCGTAGGTCGCATCGAAAACGTCAATCGTGTTCTGGCCGATGTTTGCCGCATAGAGGAGATTCCGAACGCCATCATTGCCAATAGCCAGACCCGTGTAAACCGCGCCGGAGACGGCAACACCAAGCTTGGCGGTGGTGTTGGGGGCGACGGTCGGTGCCCAGCCCGCGATGATCCCGCTGAGGCTCGAAGTGATAAAACGAGCCGGAGCCGTTGTGGTCCCATTGGTTACGGCAAAGTCCGAACTGCCACTGAAGACTTGGCCTGTCGGGTTCCCACCAGGAATGGTAACCACCAGCGGAACTCGCACAAAGGGGCTGCCATTGACATCGCCTGTATAAAGCGTGCTGGTACCGGTCCCCTGGTTTGAAACCCAAAACGCCGCGCCCGCCGGGTTCAGGCCAATGCCCCATGGGTTCACGAGGTTGGGATCGGTGATCGGAGCCATACCGGGGATGTCCGATACAAGATTGGTTACCTTGTACCGACTGTCCTTGTCCGCATGGCAGATGGACGCCATAGCAAGCGACGCAACAATGACGATTGGGTTCTTGAT
>CAMLEL010000411.1 GCA_946478935.1 uncultured Armatimonadota bacterium | reverse complement strand
GGGAGCATTACCATTGGGCCTATGCGGAAGTGGGACTTGAATGCAAATCCACTTTGGGCCCACCCAAACCACTACACTGCGAATCCAATCAAGTTCCCGTGAAAGATGTATTTCTCTTTGTCGGATATCTTCAAATGCAATATAACCATGAAGAAACGCGCTGTCCGCTATTCTCGTCCTTCCATGCTCGTAAAACTTTCGCTTTCCCGGGAGCTTGTCTGGATAGTTCAGTACCGAACGAGCCCAACTTACGAGTTCGGTATTATCTGCAGAGCCGGTTTCGGTTTGAATATTAGGCGGTCTTCCCTGGCAAAATAGAAGAGCACGAGATCCAACTACGTCGAGCCAAGTCCACTTCTGACCCTGAGATTGCCAAGTAAAAAGGATCAACTCGTCCTTGAAGTCTTTCGTTTTCCTTCCCTGCCAGTCCCTGCGACCTTTTGCTTGTATTGCGCTGCCGACAATAGCTTTATAGTAGTTTTCGCACATCGCGAGTTCGCTTTTGGGAATGTCCTCCTTTCCTATTGGCTTACCACTCAGGCTGAGGAGATGCGATAGTTCGGCAGAAGAATTGTTCAAAGTCTCGAGTCCAGGTCTATCCGAGGCGGGAAGCAGCCCCACTGACGTTTGACGAGCGAAAATGAACGTAAAAGCGGTTATTGCGGTCAACATGGTTTGTGTCCTATGGTAGCTGTTGTTTTGAGAAAGGATTGGAGTCAGCAAGGCCGTCAAACTCCCACCCGGGAAGAAGGTCGTTGTTATCCAGTATTCTGGCTTTGCCGTCGTTAACAAGACTTAGGTTTTACAGTTCAGTTCAATTTGCTCCTTGTTTGGAAGCGCCACTTCTGATTAGAGACTCGCTGAAGCATTTTCATGTCGTCGTAAAAATTGACTTTGACGATAAGTTCGGATCAATCAAACACAAATGTAAGGTAGTGGTACCACCTTAGTGCCTCAAGTGGCTTCTGAGCCAGAGTGCCATCGGCTAATGTTTCTTGCTTAAGATTTACATACTGAACGACGGAACCTTCATAGACATTATGGTTTCCTATGGGTTTGATTTTCCACGAACGAGCTTTGTTGACTGTTGAGGGAAATTGGAAAAGTGAGTCCAGTTTTTCCTTGACAAACCTTTCAGCACTTTCAATCGATGTAATGATGGAGGCCTTACCAAAGTGGATGTGCAAGACAGCGAGAGGCCCATAATCGCTCCAGGTAACCCTTCCTAATTCGGTTGGAACGGACCGGACGAACAGATTCAAACCATCTCTGCCGTTGCGACCAATCCACTTCGCTGAATTCAGCTTTGTGAATATGGAGGGACGCAGTATCTTGGACTGCCAAGACTCAGAAAATACAACGAACTCGCGATTTAGGCTCCTAGCCGGGAGTTCTACCCTGTCCACTGTGTATAAAGCATCGACCATTGTTAGCGATTTACTATCGGTGCTACGATCGAGGCCCGCAAGCATAAGCGAATAGGTAACGTGGCCGGCAACTTGTAACGCCAGGAGTACTTCTAGTAATAGTGTAGTCATGATAAGTTGCTCTACGGATATACGTGCCGAAAGCGGAAACTGCTAGAACTGTCCCCGCACAACACGCGCCGATTTGATCCGATCCCCGCGCTGAATCCGCCCGATCACGTCCATTCCCGACGTTACTTTGCCCAGAACGGCGTACGATCTGTACAATCTCAGTGCATCCTTCTTTAACACAAAAATCTGAGACCCGCCCGCAACCTGCAATCCAGTAGAAGCAATTCCCACCATCCCGCGGACATAGTCGATGTTGTCTGCAGGCTCAAATTCCGAGATGTCTTTGGGATAGCCGCCCCCCGCAACCGCATCGTTCGGCACCATCTTGCCATCTTTCATCACATCGAGAGGCTGAGTCTTGGACTGCTGTGCGCCCCACTGCGTGACCCAATTCTCCACTCGGTGGACACGCTGCCCATCATAAAACTTCTCTCGAACTCGAGTCAGGATGTAGGCGACGGTCTTTGGCGACGTCTTGGGATCGGTGGTGATGACGAACTTACCGCCCGAAGCCATCAAGAACTCGATCTTGGGTCCGGTAGGTTGGTAAGCGCCAGTTTGGGCGATGGAGACGGCGGCCAGAATCGCGATCAACATATCAGCATTGTAACCCTGCCTCAGAGCAGCCGCTGCTGCGTTGGTGCAGATTTTTCAATGCATGCAAGCAAACCTTTCGGATCCGCCAACGGGACGCCTCCGCGACCGATCAGGCCCACGTTTCCCGCACCCTCAGTTTCCCGGACTAAGATCGGGCAAAGATTCGCCTTGATCGCCTCACAAGCTCCGGTCCATGTCCCGCCCTCTTCCAAGTCAGCAGCGACCACCACGGTTGCATCAGAAAGGGCATAGATGAGTTTATTGCGGGCCATTGCATTTCCCACCTGAAATCCAGCATTAGGCGCGAAGGGCGTTGCCAGACACACGCGGCCCGATTCCAGATCCCACTCCTTCATCTTCTTCGCCAGGGAGTCAGCCAAGAGCCCGATCGAGCTTCCGCCTGCATCAAACGCTGCTCGCATCGCGATTGCGTCCACTCCTCGGGCACCGCCAGAGACAAGATTCTTGCCAGATATAGCAATCACCTGGGCGACTTCCCTGGAAAATTCGACTCCACTTCCGGAGACTTTTCGAGAACCCACGACCCCTATCGCGGGTTGAT
>CAMLEL010000410.1 GCA_946478935.1 uncultured Armatimonadota bacterium | reverse complement strand
CGCCGACACTTTCAGTCCCTTGTCGAGGGTCGTGAGCGCCTCTTCCGTGCGTCCTTCGCACTCGGTGCGCAAGATGAGGCCAAAACCGTTGGGGACAATTCTGTCGCCGATCCTTCGAAGCCGCTCGCGTTCCGCTCGCTCCTCGATCTTCCGGCTCACTCCGACGTTGTTTGCTTCGGGCAGCAGCACGACATACCGACCGGGGAGGGCGATTCGCGTGCTGACGCGGGCGCCTTTGGTTCCCCTGGGCCCTTTGGTGACTTGGACCATGACCTGCTGACCAGGCTTGAGGAGATCTTTGATCTTGCGTCGTCGTAGCTCCGACCGCTTGAGCGATGCGGGGCTGTTATCGCCAATTCCCTCATCGGGAATGATGTCGGCGACATAGAGAAATGCGTTGCGTTCGAGTCCGATGTCCACAAACGCTGCATCCATGCCGGGCAAAACGTTTTGCACGATGCCCTTGAAAATGGAGCCGACGACGCGCTCTTCCCTTTCCACGCGATACTCGGTGAGTTGGCCGTCCTCGAGCATCGCAATCCGCGTTTCACGGTTTGAGACATTGACGACGATTTCGATTTTGCGTTGGCCGTTGGAGGACTTGGACGAGGTCTTTCGGATGGTACGGCGCTGGGGTTGTCGGCGAGATTTGTTATTGGTTTGAGGCATTATCTTGATTAAAACTGCTTGTTAGGTTGGCTGTGCATCGAGGAACCGTGGCGCGCGTGAAATCCTCGGAAACAACTTTGCGCAGTTTACCACCGCTTTGCAGATCCAGGCGGGTTACTCATCGTCGTCCAATCCACCTTCCATGTCTGCCTCAAACATCTCTTCCATGTCGTCGCTCATGTCTTCATCCATCGCCTTGCCCATTTCGCGCACCATCGACCTCATCGCGGTGGGACTATCCGGCTCGCCCATCATTTCCAGACTATCCGCCATCGAATCCACCCGATCGTCCTCGTTCCGATATCGGGCAAAGCGACTGACCAATTTGGTATTGCGCTGGCTGCCACAGTTGGGACACTTGGAATCGGAAGTGTCGGCAGTCATGCCGACGAGGTCGGAGAACTTTTTGCCGCAGTCGAGGCATCGGAATTCGTAAACGGGCACGGCTCTATTGTGTATTTCTGTGGGCGATTAAGGGATTGAGATAGGCCAAGTTTGGAGTGAAATCCAGGTTTTTGGGCTTTGGCATTCCAATTGAGTGACGCCAAAGCTTCAAACTTACTTTCGTGTCCGCTGCGAAAGTCCAGAAAGCTCCGGGGTCCATCACGGTGATCTGTGGGTCCATGTTCGCGGGTAAAAGCGAAGAGCTTATCCGTCGGGCTCGTCGAGCCCTCTATGCCAAGCGCAAGGTGCAGGTGTTCAAGCCTGCGATCGACAACCGTTATGACGAGTCGAAAGTTGTGACCCACATGGGCGTGGACCACGAGGCGGTTCCCGTTAGAAATGTAGCCGACCTACGGTCAAAGATCGACCGAAACACCCAAGTTGTGCTGGTGGAAGAGGTTCAGTTCTTCGATGAATCTATCTGCGACTTGGCCATGGAGTTGGCAGACAAGGGTCGGGAGGTGATTTGTGCAGGGTTGGATCAAGACTTCCGTCGGGAGCCATTTGGCCCGATGCCCAGGCTCTTGGCATTGGCCGACGAAGTGGTCAAGCTCAGGGCAATCTGCATGAACTGCGGCGCAACTGCCAGCCACACCTATCGGCAAATCGATGGCAAGCCAGCCCATCGGGACGACCCGATCATCCTGATTGGGGCGACTGAATCATATGAAGCTCGCTGCCGCAACTGCTTCAAACTTCGGAAGCGCTAGGCGCGCTTTTTCATCACCAGTTTTGCCTTGCCGGGCGGGACGCCCTCATGAAATCGGACATTCGTGAGGTCGCTCTCCATCGATATCGCGGTGAAGTCGTGTGAATCCAACTTCATCTTGCCGATGGCTTTTGTGGGATCTTTGGCCGCAACTTCGGAATAGTCAATCGAAACCGTCGCGATTCCGTTGGCCACTTCAACCAGGCGATAGATTCCGGTGGCTTTTGGCAGGCCGGCCTTTTTGTCCTCAGGAAACTCCTTTGTCCATTTGTCACCAACAGAAACGGCCTTCGGAGGCGGGGCAAATTCTGCCGCTCGGGCAAGGATCTCGCTGATGGGATCATCCTCCTCATCCATTTTTGTCTCGCCGATCAAGTCGCCACGGGAGTTGTACTTTTGGACTTCCTCGGCCTCATCCGGAAGCTTCTCGGACTCACCGGCATACTTGGCGATCATGTTTTTGAAGGTGGTTCCCATGGAGTAGTCGCCATTGGGCTCGACCTTCTTGACGTGCAGGTGAACCTCGGAAGCGAATAGGAAATCCTCCTCCATCAACTTGCCTTCGATTCTGATGTCGTATGCCAGCTTTTGGTTGGCTTTGGGGCGCCAGACCAGATCGTACGTGGCGCTCTGAACCAGTGAAAGAGCAAAAACTGCGAGGAAAATCGGCTTCATCTGTTTGGATATTACGATCAGGACGATCCGGTGGTGTCGCCATAATGAGTGTGCGCTATGTCGAAGACTCCGCCGACGAGAAACGCCCCGATTTGGATCAAGATCTTCGTGTTATTCCATCTGGTGTGCATCACGATGTGGTCGCTGCCTTATCCCAAGCGACCCTATATGAATGGAACGGCCAAGCTTGGCATCCAAACTGACGA
>CAMLEL010000409.1 GCA_946478935.1 uncultured Armatimonadota bacterium | reverse complement strand
TGAATGTCGAGTTGGTGCCCATCACGGGTTTCAGAGCGAATACCAAGTTGAGCGCGTCACGACAAAGGTTCAAGCTGACAAAGTCGCACGAGCGGCTGGATCTCAGCAGATTCTGCCTGGTGATATCGGAGAGGGCGACCGACGCCTGCGGCTGTATGCCGCATACGCACATGGAGAACCAGTGGGTTGGGTCAGGAGCATCCGAACTGAGAGTGATAGCTCCTGGGTTTCCAACATGTTTGTTAAGCCTGAGCATCGTAGGCAGGGCATCGGCCGCGCATTGATGGCTTGCATGCTGGATGATGACGGCAAACAGGGAGTCCGGCGAAGCGTTTTGTTAGCCTCTGAAGCCGGAACCAACCTTTATCCCGTCGTTGGCTACGAGCAAATTGGACTTCTCTATATCTTCTCCCCGAACAAGGACATTTGGAATGTACGGTAGGCGGGTACAACGATCCAATGCGCCGGAAACTTGTCGCCGGAAACTGGAAGATGAACCTGACGGCCACGGAAGCGGTTGCCACCGTGGAGGCAGTTATTCGTGAGATCGAGATCAAGAGTGACGTGGATGTCGTCCTTTGCCCACCCTATTTGAGCATTCCTGCGGTCCGAGACGCCGTCAAGAATTCGCACGTTCAAGTGGGAGCGCAGGATGTGTTCTGGATGGAAAAGGGTGCATTTACCGGCAAGGTCAGTGCGGGCATGCTGAGGGCCGCAGGTTGCACCTATTGCATCGTTGGGCATTCGGAGACACGGGGAAAGTTCGGCAAACTTGAAATCCCAGCGGAAACGGTATGTCATTTCGGTGAGTCAGACCACACCGTAAATCTTAAAATCGGTGCCTTGCTCACGCATGGGCTCACGCCAATCTTGTGTGTTGGCGAAACTCAATCCGAACGAGACGCCAAGATGACCGATGCGATTATCTCTACGCAGCTTGAAAGAGCGCTCAGCGGCCACAACCCAGAAGACTTGCAGGGGCTGGTTGTCGCTTACGAGCCGGTCTGGGCGATCGGAACGGGAAACGTGTGCGATTCAACGGAAGCTGAACGAGTTTGCGGTTTGATTCGCGACTTGGTGCGTGGCTTGATTGGAGCGGAATCTGCCGATGCCTGTCGCATCTTGTACGGGGGATCCGTGAAAGCAAACAACGCTCGAGAACTCTTTAGCCAACCCAACATCGATGGGGGCCTTGTGGGCGGAGCCAGCTTGGATGCCAAAGAATTCGCTGCAATCGTAACGTCCGGAGAGTCGAGAAATTAGCTCGCGACCTTCCACTTGAGCCAGCATAAGTTGTATCGTAACAACATGAATCGTAAATGGATGTTGGCCGCGACGCTTGGTCTCGGCGCCATTGCCTTTGCTGTCTCTGTTGACGTTAACAATCCCACTCTGAACGCCCATATCGATAAGCTGAAGAGTGCGAACGCCCTGACGATCACTTTTACTTACAACAAGATCGGCTCTGAAGTTGAAGATCACAAGCTTACGCTGTCAAAGCCTGGTCTGTTGCGCTGGGAAACCCCCGTTGTCCTGGTCGTCGCCAATGGATCAAGTATCTTCACGTTGGATAAGAAGTCAAACCAATTCACCGAGGAGACTCAATCCCCAGAATCTCTCCGAAGATTGTTGGGTACCGATGCGCTTTGGGCGTGGTCACCGTTTTTGGATGAAGCTTTCCTCAAGCCGGTTACCGATGCTCGCTTGGGTGCGGCAAGAAAGGTCAAGGGTGTTTCAGTCAAAGAACTGAATGTTGCTCGCGGTCCAAAAGTCGTTACGTTCTACATCGATGATCAACTTGGCTTCGCTCGAGGCGCTACCTACCAAATCGAGAATGGTATTGGTCAGCGGAACACTTACGTGATCCTTGCTTCTGAAATTGCTTTGGGCAAGGAAGCATTGCCGAGTTCGGATAAGCTTTTTTCAATGCCAACGACCGCTCAAAAGGTCGAGAAGCTGGCGGCGTCAACAGGCTGGAAAGAAGTTGGACCGATCTTCGCTGCACGTTGTGGGTGTCATGTTTCACGCCCAACAGCAGGTCTGAGCCTTGCTAGCCATCGCGGCGTGATGTCGGGGAGTCGGAGTGGACAGGTTGTCATTCCGGGAAATCCCGATTCAAGCATTCTGATTCAAGTTATCAAAGGCACCCGGGCTCCCAAGATGCCTCCTCAAGGCAGCCTGAGTCAAGACCAGATGAACTCGCTGGAATCTTGGATCAAGGATGGCGCCAAGGAGTAGTCAGCGAACCGCTGCTTCAGCCGTTGTAAACTGGCCCATCGCGCGAAACTTATCGTAGCGTTGGGCCTTCAGTTCGCTTGGCGACAGCAGATTCAACGTGGCAAGATTCTTGACGATCGCTTCCTTAACCAGGGCGGAAGATTCAATCGCATCGCGATGCGCTCCTCCCATCGGTTCTCGAATGATCTCATCGATGAGCCCGAATCCAAGAGCGCTCTCAGCAGTTAACTGGAGAGCTTTGGCTGCTTCCGGTCCGCGCTCTGGCATCCGCCACAGAATCGCAGCGCAGCCTTCGGGAGGAATGACTGAATAGACCGCATGCTCTTGCATGAGGACTCGGTTGCTTGCGGCAATCCCAATTGCACCACCGCTGCCACCCTCACCGATGACGATCGCTACCGTCGGCACGGTCAGTTCAAACATCTTGAACATACCAGCGGCGATGGCTTCGCTGATGCCTCGAGATTCG
>CAMLEL010000408.1 GCA_946478935.1 uncultured Armatimonadota bacterium | reverse complement strand
TCCTCTGCTTGATAGAGCGCCGACTTCTTTCCCGGGAGTTGAATGGCCTGCTTGGCTACTTTGTCAGCCGCATCCAAGTACTTCTCCATCAATAGCGGAGAAAGCGATAGCACATCGCCAATGTTGTCAAACCCGTGACCGACATCGTCGGAAGGAAAGTCGTCAGCGGGCCGCAGATCGAGCCCGATCAGATCTCGAATCGTATTGTTGTATTCGCTCCGGTTGAGCCTACGAATGGTCACATGTCCGGGATCAGCCAATTGGCAGTCACCGGTAATGGTCCGGTTGATCCAATCGACGACCTTTGCCCGGTCCGCTTTCGATGGCGATGGGCTGCCTTTTGGAGGCATCGTGCCTGACTGCATCGCCCGGGCAACTCGCTCCCAGGTGGCCAAATCCTGTTTGACCGATGCCTCGTTTTTGAACGCTGCCAAATTGAGACCAGCAGGCGCATTGTTTCCCTGATGGCACGTTTTGCAATACTTCCCAATCACCGGCAAGACGTCCTTCGAAAATGCAGGAACGGGACTCGGCTTCGCCGCCACAGCCTTCTTTTGGGTCCGAGTTTGACCACTTTCGGACGTGCCAATCATGCCCGCAAAGCCGACAAAGGCGGTCGTCGCTATAAACAGCAGAGATTGCCAAGGATGCAGGAATCCGGCGAGGCTGCGCCTCACTCGCGGTGATGGTTCGAAGGGCACCAGTTCATATTATCGGATTCCTTTGAATTGATCCCCTTGACTTGCTAATTTCTCAGTGCGATCGATCCAAGACGAAAGTCAATTTGCTTGATCGGTATCGGGCCGGAATGCAAAATCGAGTCGTGGAACTGTTTGTAGCTCATCTGCTTTGACTTCACGTACTTCGCTTCCAGCTCGCGCAGTTGCAAGCCCCCAACCATGTAGGCGCATTGATACAGCGGCGAATAGTCGTCCCCAATAAAGCGCCGAACTTCCGAAGTGGCGGTAAACCGTTCATGAGCCACGCGATCAACCAGGAAGTCAATCATTTCGGCAGGCTTCATCTGGCCCAAGTGAAACTTGAGCGAGACAATGATGCGCGCACACCGGTGCATCCGCCAAAACAGCATCCCAAGCCGATCCTCGGGTCCTCGAGGAAAGCCCAGATCCCACAGCAGCATTTCCCAATACAACGCCCAGCCTTCAACCAGGAAAGGCGTGCTGAACAACCTTCGATGCGATTGGTAGCGCTCCGCCATATATCCTTGGAGGTGGTGTCCGGGAATCAATTCGTGGTGAGTGATGGCCCGCGTAAAGTGTTCGTTATTGCCCCGCAGCGACATTTCCTTCGTCTCGTGATCTTGCGTGGCAAGCGGGAACGATATACCCATCCGCTGACCCATATAAACGGCGAACGGTAAGGTCTTTTGAGTTTCCTGACCGAGCATTTCTGTGCGCCAAGTCTCTTTGCATAGGGGCTCGATGGTCACCAGGTCTCGGTCTTCCAGGAATTTGATCGCTTCCCTCGCTTGCTTGACCACAAGCTGGTCCTGCTCGCCCGGGGGCACATGAAGAGCTGTCACCTTGTCCATCGCAGCCTTCCAGTTCTCTCCCAGGCCCATCTCGCGGCTAGCTTTCTTCGCTTCCGCTTCGCACCATGCAAACTCCTTGTCAGCAATTTCCAAAAGTTGCTCGGGCGTTCGGTCGAGCATCTCGTATTGAATGTCGTTCAGCAAAGCTTCCCTGCCGATCGGGTCACCGATCAAGGGCGGGTCTTCGCCTTCTCGATATCCCACGACCTTTTCTCGAAGGAACTTCGCATAATCAGCCAGGCTCGCGGATGCTGCGTCAAACGGCTTCTTGCACCACCAGCTGAAAAGCGGGTGAAAGCCATCAAATTGTTTGAACCAGAAGTCCAGTGTTCGCCTTAGCCCATCAACGCGCTTGGCGGTTCGATCGGCAACGACCAGTAAAGGTAGGTTCTTCTTGGTTTCAACAAGCTTTGCCAGCGCTGCCTTTTGATCCCGGACTTCCTTGTCGAGTTTGTTTAAGGATTTGGCCGCGACCTCGGGATCGATCGGCTCCATTCGCCGACGGTTCAATTCCAAGGTCAAAACATGCGGGGCAAATGGCGTCAGCCCATCTGTCTCCTTGACCTTGGCCCGCTCAAACTCCACTTGCCGGGAGCGGTATGCCAAGAAGCTATCCAGCAGGCGGTAGTCGATCTCTTCTTCCGCAGACTTTTTCCAACTGGCCGATTTCTTCAAGACTGAGCGCCGTTCGTCATAAAACTTTGATAGGCGATCGAAGGTCACGTCGGCGCCAGCAAGATCGTAGAAATCCCTCAACTCGTTCAAGTCGAGCCGCGTTCTTTCGACGACGGGTACGAGACGGTTCACAGCGGGGGTCGGCATAGGATTCTGGTAGGGAGCGGAGATTAGCCAGATTGCCGTAAGGAACGCAGGCATGGGAGCATTCTAGCAAAGCTTGGGAACCAATTCTCTGGGAACTGAATTAAGGTGATCGAGAGTAAAACTTACTAAGGAAGCCTTTTTGGGCAATCTGCGTCGAGAGTGAATTATGAATAGAAAGACAATTGGGGCAACGGCTTTGGTCGCCATCGTAAGCGTGGCGGCGTTCGCAATGAATGCCGTGGATTCTGGACTTAAAGTTGGAGACTTTGTTTCCGCATTTCATCCAACCCATGTTACGGGTCCTCACAAGGGAACGGATACTTGCCCACCATGCACCTAT
>CAMLEL010000407.1 GCA_946478935.1 uncultured Armatimonadota bacterium | reverse complement strand
CTTGCGGGCTTGGTTGGCGACGTTTTCAGCCGTAAGGCCAAACTCTTCCATCGCCACATTACTCGGCGCAGAGACGCCATACCGGTCGATGCCCAGCGAAGCCGTAGCATAGCGCTCCCAGCCGAAAGTGGCCCCGGCCTCCACACTCAGCGTGGGAACGCCACGGGGCAGGACGGAGTCGCGGTAGGCCGCGCCCTGCTTCTCAAACAGATGCCAGCTGGGCATCGAAACCACCCGCACGGGAATGCCTTCCGCCTCCAAAACCTTGGCCGCTTCCACACAGTGTTGGACTTCGCTTCCGGTTCCCAGCAGGATCGCGCGGGGAGAACCACCGCTTGCCTCCCGCAGGATATATGCGCCCCGCTCCAGTGGATGCGCGCGCACATCGTCCGGACTGATCGGCGGCAGGTTTTGGCGACTGAGAACAATTAAAGTCGGCGTCTTGTCAGATTCCAACGCGACCTTCCAGGCAGCGCTCGTCTCGTTTCCGTCACACGGCCGAATCAGGTTGATATTGGGCATCGCTCGGAAAGAGGCCAGATGCTCAATAGGTTGATGGGTGGGCCCGTCTTCGCCCAGACCGACCGAATCGTGGGTGAACACAAGGATGGTTGGGCAGCCCATAAGCGCGGCCAGACGGATGGAGGGCCGACAATAGTCGGTGAAAATGAAGAATGAGGAGCCGAAGCCTCGCGTTCCCCCGTGAAGAGTGATGCCATTGGCGGCGGCGATCATGGCGTGCTCCCGCACTCCGAAATTGATGTTCTTGCCTTCCGGCGTATCGGGTTGGAAGTCGGGCGACTTGGACTGATGGGTAAACGTGCTCTCGACGAGGTCGGCAGCCCCGCCAATCAGGCCCGGCCAGTAGTCCTGGATGGCTTCCAACACCTTTTGGCCGGACTTGCGCGTGGCGATATTCTCGGAGATCGACGGTAACGCGTTGATCCACCCTTCCACTGGTCGACCGTTCACGAGTCCTTGCAGCGTCTTTCCAAGTTCCGGATAAGCGTCGACGTAGGCGTCCATCGCGCTGTGCCAGCCGTCCTCATATTCCCTGCCCTGCGTCCTTGCATGGCGATAAAACTCCAGGACGTCGTCGGGAATGTAGAACTCGGGCTCCAGCGGAATGTCGAGGTTTTCCTTAGTGAGTTTGACTTCATCGGGCCCGAGCGCCGCGCCGTGGGACTTGGAGGTTCCAGCCTTGTTGGGCGAGCCGTAGCCGATAACGGTTCGGCAACAGATGAGGGAGGGGCGTGGGTCGGCCTTGGCCTTATCGAGCGCCTGATCCACCGCTTCCGTGTCCATACCGTCGATGCGCTGGGTATGCCAGCCATAGGCGTCGAACCGCTTGGCGACGTCTTCGGTGAAAGTGATGTCGGTCGAGCCATCGATGGAGATGTTGTTGTCGTCGTACAGGAAAATCAGCTTCCCGAGCTTCAGGTGCCCAGCGAGCGACGCGGCTTCGGCGGCCACGCCCTCCATGAGGTCTCCATCCGAGCAAATTCCGTACGTGAAGTGGTCGACAACGGTGTGCTGTGGCCGGTTGAACTTGGCGGCAAGATAGCGCTCAGCGATGGCAAAGCCAACGGCGGTGGCAAATCCCTGGCCCAGCGGTCCGGTGGCCATCTCGACTCCGGGCGTCATGAAATTCTCGGGGTGGCCGGGCGTGCGGCTGTGGAGTTGGCGGAACTGCTTGAGGTCTTCCAGGCCGAGGTCGTATCCCGTGAGGTGCAGCAGCGAGTAAATGAGCATCGACCCATGGCCCGCCGATAGGATGAAGCGGTCGCGATCGAACCACTTCGGGTTTGCGGGATTGTGCTTGAGGTGCCGGGTCCAGAGGACGTAAGCCATCGGCGCACAACCCATTGGCATGCCCGGATGGCCGCTGTTCGCTTTCTGAACGGCATCGATCGCCAGACCGCGGATCGTGTTGATGCACCGGGTTTGGAGGTCAGTTGAGATGGAGGGGGCAGCGCTCACGAATTTGAGGGTACCCGTCGTCCGAACGCTTTGGACGGTCCAGGCAGTCGTTCTCTTGTGAACGGGTATCTTGCTGCCGTGCGCCCCCTTCTCTGCTGCGTTCTGTTTGCGACATCCCTTGCCTTCGCGCAGAATCCCACCGGAGTCTATCAGCCGGCCAAGGGTCAGCCGGTGTCTTGGAGCATTAACTCCGCAAAGACTCTGATTTGGGGCGGCACTCCCTATATTCCGGTTGGGATGCGAGTCGATGGGACTCCGACTGCGATTTCTGCCGCCAAATCGAGCGGCATCGCGGATGTCTTGGTGGAGCTTGCGGCAGGAGGCTCGGGTTGGGAGGATGCGTTGAAGGCGCTTGAGGCTAACTCCATGCGCTACCTCATCGAAATCAGCTCGCTTGCGCCAATGGCCAAAGGCTATGCCATCGAGCCCCAAGGCTACAGCATATCGGGCATCACCGCTCCGCGCAAGATCGAGGCGACGATCCCCGGGGCGACAAGCGTGCTGACGATTTTGATCACCAAGCGCGATAACAACGTCGAGAAGATCAGTCGACGCACGGTGATCGATGGACGGTTGAGCATGGATGTGCGGCCGTTGAATGACCTGGAGCACATTCTGCTGATCTATCCCGAGATGAGAAGCACCGATCAGCCCGATCTTTGGGAATCTCTCGATGAACACCGCGATACGCTGATCACTTCATTGAAGCGTTATGCACCGGGGCCGGGCCGTGTCGCGCGCGAGTACGTCGTCGTGCCTCC
>CAMLEL010000406.1 GCA_946478935.1 uncultured Armatimonadota bacterium | reverse complement strand
CGAATCTCCCAAAGCGGAGAGAAGATCGCAAAGGATGGGGAGAAGATTAGCGCGAACGCCATCGTCATGAGCGAAAAGGCCATCGAAATAGAAACAAAGGCGAGTGCGCTCTTGGACGACGTGAAGGGCGCCCTCAGCAATATCACAGACTTCTTCAAGAAGACCGGCGGCAAAGTAAACGTGCCCAAACTCGAAACGACCATCGATCTTCGCCGCCAAACGGATCCCAACCGCTTTCAAACCGACATCGGCTTGAAAGTCGACCTCAAGGATTACGATATCCATGTCGGCCTTTGGGACGCCTTTGAGAGCAATCGCATCACTGCCCAACTCGCCAAGCCTTTTAGCCCAAATGGCGAGTATCGATACGGAATCTACGCAAGCAAGCCAGGGATAGGGGTAGACTATCGGCTCGCGTCAGGGCTGTACCTACGAGGGGATCTGTTCGACATCAACAACCCTCGGTTTGACCTGCGCGCAAGGTACGAATTTGGCAACGGATTCTACGGCTGGCTCGGAGTTGATCGCCTGTTTGATCGAAACGCTCCCATGATCGGCATTGGAATTCGAAATTAGCTTGGCGTGAAGCCGCGGGCCTGAAGTTGGACTCCAACTCATGCGCTGTGACCAAACGCCTTACGCCAGGGAAAAGCAATGAAAGTCATTTTGAATCAAACGGTGCCCAAGGTCGGCAAAGAAGGAACGGTCGTGTCGGTGGCCGACGGTTATGCTCGCAACTACCTCTTCCCGCGAGGCTTGGCAGTGCTCGCCGAGCGAAATCAAATCAAGGCGCTTGAAAAGAAGCAAGCGAAAGTCGCGGAGAAGACAGCCGGTTTGAAGGCATCGGCCGAGACGTTGAAAGAGCAGTTGGACGGAAAGACCGTTCGAATTGAAGGCAAAGTGGGCAAAGACAGCTCAAAACTGTTCGGAGCCATTACGTCCCAAGACGTGGTCGATCTGATCAAGTCGCAATTGGGGGTAACCGTCGACAAGAAGCAGGTCGCGCTGATCGAGCCGATTAAGCGACTCGGTATTCACAATGTCGAACTCGACCTGCACCCGCAAGTGGATGCTCACGTCATGGTTGAAGTTTACGACCCGAATGCAGTTGTCGAAGAGCCCAAGGAAGAGGCGGCTCCAACTGCCGACGAACAGCTCGTCGAGGCGTAAGCACCAAGTAAGAAAGAAGCGCCCAGGCCATCCGGCCGGGGCGCTTTTCTTCTAAATGCCTGGTCTGATTTGGACTATGCCACCGTGCACAAGACCTTTTGCGATCAACCATCGCTTGCCAGTTTTTAGATTGCCCCCATATATCTGGCTTGCCCAGACATGTTTGTCCTTGCCATATTTGACCAGTGGTCGCCACGGCTCAATTCCCGACCAATACTGGCTGTTGGGGTCGAAATCCAGCTGTTCGATATTGTCCAGCAGGAGCGTGCACTTTGCGGTGACTATGTCGATTTTGAAGATTCGCAACTCCGTTCCGACCGAACCGCCACCCACGAACGATTGAAGATATGCATTCCCCTTTTCGCCTGCGTAAATGGCATCGGCCATGCCCTGTGAAAATCCAGCTTGCTTTTGAATTCCTTTCCAGTTGTAAGTCCAATGTTTTTCTCGTTGATTAGAATCCTTCCCCCAACTAACAGTGACTCCAGGCTTCAAAATTAGTTGCCCCGATCCCCAAAGACTCTCCGATTTTGGCTCGGACTTGGCGATACCGCCTGTTGGCAATAGGTAGCGTTCATCCCGCCAAGGTCTGGGACGGCCCCGTTCGTTTGTGTCCCAAAAGGCTTTAGAAATGATCGGTACACGCTTGGTGATCTGGTTGGATCTCAGACTGTAAATGACTTCTTGCTGAGACTCTCGCCACAAAATGTGGTCTACTCCCAACCACTGAACCTCGTGAATATCCCTTCTCGAGTGCGAGAGTTGCCTGCGCCTTGAGCCGTCTAGCCGGCTGACATATACTTGAGACACGCTGACTCGAGAATCTCCTGGAGGATAATAAAAGCGCGCACTAAAGGCAACTTGAGCGTCGGGCGCGACGCCACTCTGAAGAATGACAGTGGCGAGCCAAGCGAGCGCCATAGGCTGATTCTAGCCCATCAATTCCCGAGCGCAGTCGCCAATGATCGCGATGGCACGCTCGATTTCGCCATCCCATCGGCTTACGTTGATTCTTAGGAAATTCCGATATTGGTCGTGAGCCGAAAAGAGCATTCCGGGGGTAAAGGTCACGCCCTTTTCAATCGTCTTGCCATAAAGCGCCAGCGTATTTATCTGCTCCGGCAATTCCACCCAAAGCACAAACCCTCCCATCGGACGCGTCATTTTCGTTTCCTTGGGAAAATGCCCACAAACGGAATCAGCGACCGAGCGCACGTTAGCCTCGTGCGCCTTGCGCGCACGTCGGAGGTAGTGATCATAACCGCCATTGCTTAGGAATTCGGCGACCACCATCTGAGGTAGGGAAGCGGCGGTAATGTTCATCGCATACTTTGCCCGCTCAATCGAGTTGCGATGTTTCCCATTCACAACCCAGCCTATTCGCATTCCAGGCGCCAAAGTCTTGCTGAAGGAGGAACACAAGAGCACGGTGTCAGATTCGTCATAGGCCCTCGCGACGCTTGGGCGGGCCTCCTCGAATCCAAGATCCCCATAAATGTCGTCCTCAATGATCGCTGCATCGTAGCGCTGACAGATTGAGACGAGCTTCTGCTTGTCCACATCGGAGAGCTGGCCGCCAAGCGGATTGCCGACAATGTCATGACGCTGGCGGCGCGCACGGCG
>CAMLEL010000405.1 GCA_946478935.1 uncultured Armatimonadota bacterium | reverse complement strand
CCCCAGCCCACCCACATCCTTGTTGCTGATGAACTCGCCGGAATACCGCTGACCCCCAACCTCATACGAATATCCAATCGTGTAGGTATCCCGATACTTCACTCTCGAAGCCGCACTCCGATCGATGCGTCCCTCGGTTGTCGCCCTGCCGCCCGACCATGCCCTATGCTGCAAAATAGATGGCCCACGGAAGATCAAAACCACGCCCAAAAACAACAGCGCCAGGATGAATCCCGGCAAAAGACTCTTGGGGCGGGCGTGAAGCATGTCGCTCATAGCTGTGCATGCAGTTTAGGAGAGTTGCCAAACATTTGGGAAGAGACCGACATTCTTGATAAAATGGCGTTGCCATGACGAACGCGTTGAGCCTCCTGATGCCCCTGAT
The DNA here is from genome assembly GCA_946478935.1 of uncultured Armatimonadota bacterium. The sequence goes on along the minus strand of CAMLEL010000405.1, from coordinate 2,423 downwards.
TGTCTTCGTCGGCGTGGGTCTGGCCGTGGGAACGGTCGTAGTCCTTCTGCTGCGCAAGCGAAGCGCGTAGCCGTTCCTAAAGGAAGGCTAAGGTAGCATTCGCAACATTGTGAGATACATCGTTGCGTTCGCCCTGGTCGCCGGAACACAAACCGCCGCCGCCGACAAAGTCGACGACTATATCCGCAAGGAAATGGCCCGGCAACACATCCCTGGCTTGTCGCTGGCGATCGTCCGCGATGGAAAGATCGTGAAGTCCGCCGGATACGGCATCGCCGATCTGGACAATGATGTGAAAGTCCGCCCCGAGACGGTATTTGAAGTTGCCTCCATCACCAAGCAATTCACCGCTTCCCTGATCATGATGCTGGTGCAAGACGGCAAGTTCAAGCTCGACGACAAGGTCATCTCCATCCTGAAGGATGCGCCGGACAAGTGGAAGGACATCACGGTTCGCCACCTGCTCAACCACACCGCCAGCTTGCCAGCGCTTGGCAAGGGCTTTCCCGGCATCTCCAAATTGCGTGATGCGACGACCGACGAGATGTACGCGGCAGTGAAGTCGGACGAATTTACCGGCACCCCCGGCCACGTGCACGCCTACAGCGATGTCGGCTACTTCCTGCTGGGGATGATCATCGAAAAGGCGACGGGGCAGCGATTCCAAAAAGTCCTGGAGGATAGGATTCTGCGCCCCCTCAAGATGGATGCTTCCCGAATGCAAGACTTCTTGCGCACCTACAAGGGGTTGGCCAAGGGATACACCCTGTACAAGGGTCCGGAGGTGGGTGGCGTACCCACCTTGGTGAATATCCGGCGAGTCTCCCAGCGCGGGCTGACGTCCCATTACGGCCTGTTCTCCACGGTCTTGGACCTTGCCAAATGGGATGCCGCCCTGCATACCGAAACGCTATTGAGCGCAACTTCAAAGAGTCAAATGTGGGCCGCGACGCAGTTAACTGGCGGCGCAGTCTACGATTACGGCTTTGGCTGGTATTTGGGCAATCGTGGCGGCCACCGCTACACGTTCCACGGCGGGATCACCGGAACGGGCATCCTGCGCTTCCCCGACCTGAAGCTCTCGGTGATCGTGCTCACCAACTTGGGCTGGTGGGCGGATGGGACCAGCGAGGGCGCGAGTCCAGAGAAGATTGTGAAGAATCTGGCAAACCTCGGCGAACCGCGATTGAACGACTCGGTACTCGCCGACCCTGCTCCGGCCACCACCACCCGTGCGCGCACGGCGTTCGAAGCCTTGGCAAAAGGCAACATCCTCAAAGAGTCCTTTACTTCTGAAGGGGTCGAAACCATGAACAAGTATATGGCCGATACGCTCGCCGCCATCAAACCGCTTGGAGAGGTTCGCAAGTTCGACTTGGTCGAGGTCACGCGCAAGGGCGCCGCGAGGGAAACCCGCCTTTACCGGGTGACGGGCACCAAAGCAACGGAGATGTTTGCGTTCGAAATCGACCCGTCGGGACTGATCATGGACGTCTATCCGCAAGGCTGAGGGGCAACCCCCGACCCCTCTCCCTTTCGCAGGCTCCAAGGAGAGGGGAGTCTCTGCGCCACATCGCAATGCGGCCGCAACCACTTCACGGCAGCGCTCATTCAGACGCTTCATGGAGACGACATCTTCCACTGGATGGAAGCGGAATCTTTAACCGTGTCGACACACGAGTACCATGGCGACATGCTCGCCATGGTATTACTCCTCGCGACCGGACCCCAGACCCTGCATGCCACCCCCGAATGGAAAGCGTTCGAACAGGCGCTCGCCTCCAAACCTCAGTGGCAGGTCCTGGTAATGAACAAACTCCACAACGGCCCGAACTTCCAGTTCGGCTCCATCCGAAACGGACTCAAGATCGGTTACTCGGAGAAGATCCAGTATGTTTGGGATGGATCAAAGGGCATCGCGCTGAACTGGCGTAACAAGACCTACCAGAGGTTCACATCGGCCACAGAGTTCGACCATTTCTACAAAAACGGACATCCATTCTTCATGACCAACGTGGACGGCCCGCTGACGCATTTAATGGCCTATGATGGGGCCGGCAAAAAAGTGAAGTCTGGTTGGTCGTGGCGATATCAGGGCCGCGACTACGAGTGGGAGGCGACTTACTGGTTCGACTCCACATCAAAACTCCTGACCGAGTTTGCCTATTCCGGCACAGGCATGGTCAGCCTGCCGGAATACTCAGGAATGTATCGGCTTCATTGGACTTTTCAGAAAGAGCACACTAAAGATTGGTCCCTAACGCCGCCTGCAGACTACAAGCGAGGCTAAAGGGTCATTTCCGTCCATCATATAGCTACCGGCACAAAACTGTTATATAGTGGCTGTATCGGAGGAGAAATGAACCGTTTAGCCGTTCTGTCTACCCCTAGCGCCGCCATCATGGCGATTACCCTGGCCTTCG
>CAMLEL010000404.1 GCA_946478935.1 uncultured Armatimonadota bacterium | reverse complement strand
GGTCGGCATCGGGGTAGTCATTTGCGCTGGGCTGTCGCTCAGCCAGGGTCACATACCCTGTGGCCCGAACGAACTCCCCAAACTGCCGGCAAGTGACCTCGGTCTCATCGATCGAGAATTCGGCTACCGTGACCATCCTGCTCGGTCGCTCCTCCGTGTAGAAGTCTTCTGATCCGATTCGGTATTCACCGGCAGGGATGCGCTTCATACCGGCGAATTCCCGGGGTTTGACCGCCTGACGACCGCTGCATTGGATGAGAATCAGGCTAACGAACGCCAAAAGGGCCAGATTCCTGCTTAATCGGTGCCTTGCCGTGGTCAACCTTTTTTGCTAAGCGCCTTGAAGCCAGCCTCGATGGTAGCCCTCTCGGCGGAGGTCATCTTGGGCGCAACTTTGGCCAATAGCTTCATGAAGAAGTCAATTTCTTCGGGTGCATACGGGCATCCGACATTTCCACCCTTGTCAGTTCCGGATGCGGGCCGCAGCGAATTGGCCAAGGTTTTGCCAGATTTTGAGTCTACGAAATAGAAGTAGGGAATGCCTTGATTCTTGCCACCGGCAGACTCCATGAGAATCTGTCCGCCGGGGTTCTCGAGGCCCTTCTTATCGTTGTTTTCCAGGACGACAATGGGTTGAGAGAAGAAATACTTGTCCCAAATTGGCTTTATCGCGGCGCTCGAAAGCACACCGTCCATCTTGTGACACCAACCGCACCAGCTTGCCGTAAAGCGAACAAACACGGTTTTGCCAGATTTGGCGGCAACGTCCCGAGCGTCTTTGATAAGCGTTTCCGCAGACTTTGGCGCTTGGGCGCTTGCCGCTGCCGCCAACGAGATGATAGCCAGGAATAGGGTGAACCGACGCATAACTCATTATCCGCCAAAGATCGTCAACCCTTTCGAAAGAGCCACATCAAAATTGCGGGAACTCGGCGAGCCCATGCCTCTTCGTTGTGTCCGGCATATCCATCCTGGTAGAAGGCAAGGTCTTTGCCAGGAATCCATCCCTTAGCGAGGAGCGCATCCACAAAACTGTGCGCTTCCTGCATCGAGTTTTTGCCCTCCTCGGAGCCCATGTCGACCCAGATCTTGAGCTTGGGTTTGGATTTGAGCGCTTTCGTGATTCGAATCATCTCTTGATCGTTCGCCCAAACCGATGGCGAGACGACCGCGACTTTGCTGAACTTGTCCGGGAATCGGAGCCCGAGATAGTAAGTGACCACACCGCCGAGCGAGGAGCCGAGCATCGCCGTATCTTTGGCGCTTGTCAAAGTCCTGAATTCCTGGTCGATGCGCGGCTTGAGTTCTTCAAGAATGAATTTGCCGTAAAGATCTGCCCGACCACCCATTTCATTGCCGTTCCATTTGAAACGGGTCGGAAGGTACTCGTTCATGCGTTCGGCACCGGCGTTTTCGATTCCAACAATGATAATCGGCTCAATCAGCTGGGCCAAGATGAGGGCATTCGCCGCCTCATCGATCCGCCACTCTTTGCCCGCAATGAAGCTGGTTGAGCCATCGAATACGTTCTGGCCGTCATGGCAGTACAGAACCGGAAATCGAGTCCGCTCGCCTTCATCGTAACCGGGCGGCATATAGACCCAGACATTTCGCTTATTGCCAAGGTGCTTTGACGGGAATGCTGCAAGCTTTTGGATACCGCCCGTGAGTGTCGATCTTCGAGCGTCGAACGTTGGCTGTTGAGTGATGAGTGCAGCCATTGCAACGGCGGTCAGCAACATGCCCGATCATGGCACGGATAGAATGACCCTTGATGAAAATCGCGACCTACAATGCTGCGTCGATCCGAGCTCGCCTTCCTCTCGTTTTGGATTGGCTGGCCGAGAACGAGCCAGACGTCTTGGCAGTGCAGGAAACGAAGGTCGAGGACGACAAATTTCCGGTTGGAGACTTTGAAGACCTTGGCTATCACGTAGCCCTTCATGGACAGAAGTCTTGGAACGGCGTCTGCATCCTCAGCCGGAGCCCCATCACCCAGGTCCGGATAGGATTCGAAGATGATTTGATGCCGTCGGATGCACGGATCATTGCTGCGGAAGTCGAAGGATTGCCGATTATCAACACCTATGTTCCCAATGGGAACACGGTGGGCAGCGACAAATGGGCATACAAGATGGCCTGGTTGGAGCGGTTCTCTCGCCTGCTTCGGGAGCGGTACCGGCCAGATGAACCTCTCATCTGGCTGGGCGACATCAACATCGCTCGGCATCCGGAAGATGTCTACGATTCAAAAAAGATGTATGGAGGAGTTGGGCACCACCCCGATGAGTTCTCGCGTTTGGACGACATCCTTGCATTTGGATTCACCGATCTCTTTAGGAAGTTCACGGAGGGGCCGGGCCACTATACGTTTTGGGACTTTGTGATTCCAAATGGATTCAAAAGAAATCTTGGCTGGCGGATCGACTGTATTTACGGGTCCGAAGCGGTAGCGAGCCGATGCACTTCGTGCGTCATCGATCGGGATTCCAGAGGGGTCGATCGACCCAGCGACCACACATTTGTGGTTGCGGAATTCGATTTTTAAAACGTTCCATATAGGCGGTCTCCGTAATCACCAAGTCCAGGGACGATGTAGAACCTTTCGTTCAAGCTTTCATCGAGAGAGGCAGTAAAGATATCGATTTCGGGATGCACGCTTTCGAGTTTGGCGACGCCTTCTGGCGCTGAGACCACGCAGACCATGGCAACCCGCTTCGCACCGTGCCCTTTGATGAGGGAAACGGCCTGGGCGGCTGAGCCGCCAGTTGCAAGCATTGGGTCGACGCACAGGGTGAATCGATTGGAGAGAT
>CAMLEL010000403.1 GCA_946478935.1 uncultured Armatimonadota bacterium | reverse complement strand
GGCGATCTCTTCGTCTGACCGACCAATTCGTGCCAGCAGTAAGAGGTCTCGCTGGGTTTCACTGAACCGGATGATGGGGTCCTGGTAGGAAAACACACGCATTAGGAAATAGTTTGAGCCTCGCAGGGCACGGTCCCGATCCAGCATCATTAGGTTCGGACGGAAACTGAGATCTTCTCCCCCAGTCCAGTTAGGATAAGTGTTTGCCACCACGTAGCCGGCGTTCAGGGCGTCTTGGAGTGCTCGGTTTGAGCAAGCCTCCAAGATCATGCGCTTGTATTTCATACCAGCATAAAATTCGGCAAATTTCACCATCGCATGCGACCGCACGTATGCTGCCTGCTCCAGTGACAACGTGCGGTCCCAAGCAAAGTGCGTAACGATAAAGTTGAGCCCTTCACCTGCATTTTTCTTGCCTATGGTCTTTGGCAGTTCAAAAGGCTGCATACCCTCCCGAACCCACCGAACGAACTTTGGATTGGGATAGGGGTTATCGGCATTCAACAATTCTTCGAGCGCCCAGTCCTGCAGAAAGCATCCAGCTACGTAGGCGACGACGGGATTTGGTGCGTCATTGACTTTGACAACGAACCACCGAAGCTGGCCGTGTGTTTGAAGGACCATAGATTCCTCCATGATTCGCTGACGGAAAGTCGGCCCTGGGTCGTAGCCCATCCCAGCGACGTAATCCAGTTCGTAATAACGATCGAAAGGCACCGGTTCAATTGAGTATCTAAGTGTCAACCCCATACTGCTGCGGATGTAAAATTACCCTTTTTGGGTGTTTGAAAATGCAATAGGTTTCGATAACATTTGCACCATTCCGCTTTTGGAGTCTGATTATGTTTTTGAAATCTTCGTTCGCTATCGTCCTCTTCGCGAGTCTCATCGGCTCTGACGATCCAAAGCCAGTTGCAGACACACGTGTGGCCCTTATCCCGGTCCTAAACATCAGCGGGGAAACGTGGGAGGAAGCTAAGTCAAAACAGTCCGACCGAGGCAACGAAGAGCTTCGTGCGCTCTTCACCGAGAGATCTTTTCAGGTGATCGAGCGGCCTCAGGTAGAAGCTGCCTTAAAGAAGCTGAACGTGGACCTGACCGACGAAGAGCAACATCGGCGAGAAGTCTTCTATCAAGTCGGTGAGGAGGTGAAAGCTGACTTGATCGCTTTTGTCTTGATCACCGATGTGGATCAGCGAAAAGTAGCAAAGTTTTTGGTCACCTCAACGGAAGGGAAGGCGAAGATGAAGGCCTGGCTTCTAGACGTTCGTTCAAAGAAGCCGGTCTTCTCCGCCAAGACTTTTGAGGGCACATCAAAGAGCGGCGGGCTGATAGAGATCGGCGAGAAAGGAAGCAGCCGGAAGCAGTTGGCCGTTGCCAATGGAATCCGCAAGACATTTACTGACGAGTTCTTGAAGTCATATCCCATTACACAAAAGGTTGAGCGATCCAAGGTGGGACGATGAAGTTAGCTTGGACTATTGGAGGGTTAATTGTCGGATTTCTCGGATCCTATCTCTTCAAGCCAGCAACTATTATGGGTGTTCCAACTCTGACGGAATGGTTTTCGGTCGAAGCAATGGATATAGACCCATTTAGAAACACAATGATTATCAGCACTATTGTTGGATCCGTCCTCGGATTCGGAATTGGCGCGATCGTGGAGAAAAAGGCATGAGAATCCCACTTCTTATACTCGTTACCTTAGCCGTGATCTGCTCTGGCTGTGGGGGTGGCGGAGGTTCCCGGTCGGAATATAAACTTTCAACCTCCTCCTCAATCACCGATAACGTCGGACAAGCACGAATCTACCTACCATCGATTGAAAAAGAACTTCAGGTAACCGTGTTTGCAGAGAGCGGCACACCGATTCCAAATGCACGAGTCACAGGATACAGCGATGATAAAGGCGTGGTTGTTTTGGCACAAGACCCGACCGGACAAAGGCGGTCTTCCATCAGATCCCTCACCTTTGAAGACACTCGTGTCCCAGTTCTACTTGCAATAGGCATTGGCTTAGCCATAAAGAACCTTGGGGAATCTATAGCCGAGTTTGTTACGGATCCGCCTACAGGAGAAATTACTGAACTTGGCAACGGCAGCATTAGGACATGTGTTACCGGTGACGGAAATGACATACTGGCTATAATGGGATTGGCTGGAACACCTGCACAGTTTACTAAGCTATTGCGATTTCGACTTCCTGATCGACTTATCAACTTAATTGTTGAGGAAGGAACAGAATCAGCATTAGAACAGAATCCAACGTTTAAGTCCATAATGGATATGAACGTGACGATCTGTTATAATCCAAATCTGCTTGGATCTGACGGCAAACCATTCATCACATGGGTCGATGTGCCCTCAGATTCATCATTTATTTCTCCGCCACCTGGTGTGACGCTGAGTTTGTCAGCCACTGGGCGCGCGAGCGGCCATGTTGCGAATCTACAGATTGCCAACAACGCGTCGAATTCTATCAGTGGCTCCTTATTCCCGGGGCATGTCCTTCTAAACTCGAGTTCGCAATCACGACAAAACCTGGCGGTGTTGCAATCTGTAAACATTATTGTAGACGCATTTGCCAATCGCACCATTGCCGTGTACGGAACGTGCATTAACCTCACAAGAGGCGCCCCAGCGAACGGGGATCGATTTACTATTCAAACTGAACTTAGGCAGGACCTTGTACAAGTTTGTCGAGTCATCGATCAGATGAGTTACAGTGACTCCGTCGCAGCTGGAGCAGTTTGGGCAATCACCGATCAAAGAAACCCAGGTGCTCACTTGGCAGCTGTCCGTAGCATATTTAGCA
>CAMLEL010000402.1 GCA_946478935.1 uncultured Armatimonadota bacterium | reverse complement strand
GCCAGTTTTCACTTCACTGACCCCGTACGGTTGGTCCGTGAAGATTTTGGAGATTTTGAATGAAGGACGTATCGGCATTCGCCAGCCGGCGTGGAGGCCTGGGTCGCAACCTTGGCCCGTCCAAATGTGCTGAAGACGCATATCGATCGCTGGCAGTGTGTCTTCAACGCCATAGGTAATGGACAAGTCTGCTACGTCCGCGACCGAAAACTCCGATCGGTAGACCGGTTCGCTTTCGGTCCATTCTCTATCGCCGTTATCGGACTCGAAGCGAACTGGCTTGCCGCCGATAACGCCCGTAACAGTCCCTATCGGTGCGGCCAAACAACCATTTGGATGGTGCGTGGAGTTGAACTGAGCTAGGAGTCCGTCCCGGATGACCGGTTGCATCACTGATTCGGTAAACCTTTGGTGCCTGGATGAATAACCCGAGACGACCTTCCAGCCGTAGGGTGGGATGGAGCCGACCGCTTCTCCCAGCGGAACGGCGATACATCCGATATGTCCGCTTCTCTCCCAGCCAAGCGGATTCCACACCAGCATTTCCGTTTCTGGGTCGCCCGGCACGCGAAGAGTGAGCAGATCATCCTGCATTTGAAGAACATCTCCGGCCATTTGGTGAGCTTTATCAAACTGGCTCCAACCGACTCTGCCGCAGAGCCCTTCACATTCATGGTTGTCGTGATGCTGGGCGGCAAGAGCTTCACGCCAAGCTTCCTCCAATTCCCAAGTGGGATACACGTCCCACTGAGCATACGGGCGGCCGAACATACCCAGCGTCGAGGAGAGTGCTTCAGCATCCAACAAGGTCCGCTCGACTTCGTGAGACTTCCGGACGATCCGGTTGCCATTCTTCCCGAGCGACATACCGTGCCAGACGTCATCCATGGTGTATTGGCGCACTGGCACACTAGTCGTGGCCTTATTCAGGTACTCACCCAAGGTTGCCATCCGAATCTCGAATCGCTCGTCCGCCAACAACTCCTTCATCTTGGGCAGCAAGACCTCGCTGCGGCACATCCAATCCGGAGACGGCATCAACTCAAGCCACTGAAGAATCAACGGTGTCGGGCCAATTGCGGCGTCCGGAGGAGATGCCGCCAGTCCAGCAAACGTCGCATCCATGTCCTCCGGCCACTGATGTAAGTTCAGCTTGTTCCGGCTGGCACAGAGTAGGCGAGATCCATCTTGGCCCTCCCACCAGATGATCGGTGATTCTTCTTTTGGGATCTCGGGCGTGTGCCAAGTCCACTGAAAAAAGAGCGATGCGTACTGAAATCCAGCGCCATTAAGCATCTGCGGGAGCTGGGGGAAAAAGTCAAACTCCTCCTCCCAGAACGTTTTGGGCCAGACTCCCAACAATCGCCGAACGGTACGCGCTCCATAAACCCTCTGGCGAATGTTCGACTCGCCGCCATGAAAGAGTCCATATGGCTGACCATATGTGCAGCCGACCGGTTCGATTTGACCTGCTTCAATCGCTTCGCGGAGCTCCAATAAAGCTTCAGGGTTCTCAGCCGCCAATTTCTCGTAGCCGATTCCATCGAAGTTGACGTTGCCCTTCGCGCCGGTCTCTTGGCAGAAGCGCAGCATGTCCCGAATAGAATCCGGCAGGACGTAGTAACCCCATAGCCACTGCATGTCCACCCAATGCATGTGGTTGCCAAATGTGTAATAGAGGGGTTGCCGAGACATCGCGAACCGATTTTAGAACGGTTCGAGAAAAGTTTGAGGAGCCAAGTGAGTCCAGACTACAAATTCGTAGTCTGGACTCTCGGAGGGATGCTATCGAGTGGCCGTTCCCGCCTTTGCGCGGGGCGATTTTTGGCCATTCGACCGGTTTGCCATGGGCTTCTTGCCCATGGAAGTCTCCTCTTGAAAGGCCTTGCTGTTTACGACGGTTTCCGCAATCTTCGATAGCTTCACATCGGCGTTTTCTTCGTCCGCCATGTTCTGCTTCAATAGCGCGACCGCCTTATCTTTGCCCAAGATCTTGCCCCACTCGCAGATGGTGCCGTAAGTCGCGATTTCATAGTGCTCAGCTTTTTGCGCGCACTCGATGATGACTGCGTCCATCGTGGCGCCGGGCTTCAGTTCTCCCACGTGCTCATTCGTTTCTTCAATCAGTCCCATCATGCCGTGGCAGACTTTGCCGGTCGGCTTGATGCCAAGCATTTCGGCCACCTGCTCCAATCGGCTGATGTGCTCTTCCGTTTCTCCCAAATGCGATTCCAACGTCTGTTTCAGGTCTGCGTCCGTTGCCTTCTTGACCAGTTTCGGCAGGGCCTTTGTGAGTTGTTTCTCCGCGTGATAGATATCCTTGATGTTGCCTTCGAACACTTCCGTCAAAGTCATTCCAATGTCCTCCAAGACTGATAATCCGTCGAGGCGACGGACCGCTATCTAACAAACGAGCCCTGGCAATCGAGCGACCAGTATTCGAGTCCTCTTTGCGAATTTCTTATGACCGGCAAAGGGGCGCAAAGATACCTAATCGGGCCGAACATTTTAAATGTTGATTTCTCATCCCGGTTGTGCAAACCTCTGGTTATGCTCGTCGCACTCGGAGCCGCATTCGCCATGAGTCAAGCCACGTTTCGTCCGCCCGCCGTTCCTCTTATCGCCCACGATCCGTACTTCAGTGTTTGGAGTTTTAACGATAAATTGACCGACGGATGGACCCGCCACTGGACCGGGTCAGTTCAGGGGCTCTGTGGATTGGTCCGCATCGACGGGAAAACCTATCGGTGGGCCGGATCTCCGGGTGGAGACATTCCTGCGCTCAATCAGACGAACTGCACGGTAGACGCCACCACAACCCGG
>CAMLEL010000401.1 GCA_946478935.1 uncultured Armatimonadota bacterium | reverse complement strand
TCGCCAGCGGAGACCTTCAGATGGCATTTGCCGGGCCCGTGACCGCCCCAAATCCTCAGGCGTATGCTCAATTCATTGTGGCTGTTTGCCTGTGCACCATTCCGGGCATGATTATGCTGTTCTTTATTCCAATGAATAAAGCGGACATGAAAGTGCGGCCGGTGGATATAGACTAGGCCGATGGATTTCAAACCGGTACATGACCTGGTGGCAGGCGCCATCACTGAGGGCGTCTTTCCCGGCGCAGCCTATGCGGTGGGTTACAAAGGGAAAGTCGTTTGCCGCAGTGCGCAGGGTCGGCACACTTACTGCCCGGAGTCGTTACCCACGACCGAATCGACGGTTTGGGACTTGGCCTCAGTCAGCAAGGTGGTTGGCACGACCACCGGCGCGATGCTCCTGGTGGATGAGGGGAAGCTCGATTTCGATCAGCCCGTTGCAGAAATCATCCCGGAATTTGGACAAAACGATAAGTCTAAGGTGACTGTCCGAAACCTACTCTTACACGATTCTGGTTTGGTTGCCTTCCGAGGGTATCAGCGGTTATACAAGACTCCCGAAGAGGTCATTCGTGCAATTTACGCCGAGAAACTTACACAACCAATCGGTGAAAAGATGGTGTACAGCGATCTTGGCATGATCACCTTCGGCAAGATCATCGAAGCACTGAGTGGACGCACCTTCACCGCATACTTGGCCGAACGGGTGTTCGGCCCCTGGGCATGGGCACAACCCTCTACTCCCCGGTCGACCAGATTCGGGAAAGATGTGCCCCAACTGAACCAATCGAGCCTTGGCGAGCCGAACTGAGAAAGCTGCGCGGGCGCGATACTCAAGCCGTTCGTGATCTGGAAAGGCAGCCGGATGGCACGAGTTGGATTAAAGGCGAGGTCCACGATCCGAATGCAATGGCGTTGGATGGCGTTGCGGGCCATGCTGGCCTTTTCTCTACAGTGGACGATTTGTCTAAGTTTATGCAGATGATGATGGACAAAGGGCGCGATCTCATTCGAAGGGAAACGATCGAGTTCTTCACGCGTCGCCAGACGGACCGAAGCAGTCGCGGGCTTGGGTGGGACACCAACGCTGGTCGTCGCGCCAGCGCGGGAAAGAGGTTTTCAGAAAGCAGCTTTGGCCATACGGGTTACACGGGTACCTGTGTTTGGGGAGATTTTGAGAACGACACCTTCGCGATCCTATTGACCAATCGTGTTCACCCGACCAGCGAAAACAACAAGCTCGGTCCATTTCGCGTGAAGTTCCACGATGCCGCGTTTCAGGCGATTCATGGATAATGAGCGCGAGAACGACCGATGAATGAACCTGACGTGCAAGTCGGGCTATCCGAACGGGAAAAAGAAGTCCTGTTCCTTGCTGGTGAAGGCTTAACCGATAAAGAAATCGCTTTGCGGTTGGATATCGGACAGAAGACTGTGCGAACCTATTGGGATCGGATGCGGGCCAAACTGGGAGCCGCCAGCCGGACCGAAGTCTTGGCCAAGGCCGTTCAAACCGCATTCGACGCTGTCGCTGAATCCGAACGTCGGCTGAGAGTCTTCGTGGACAACATGCCTGTCCTCTTCAACGCCTTTGATGAAGAACAGAACATCATCCTTGTGAATCAAGAGTGTGAGCGAATGAGCGGCTTCACAGCGGATGAGTTCTACAGTGGCGCTGTCTTCGATAGGGCGCTTCCCGACGAAGTGGTTCGTGAAGAGGTTTTAAGTCGATTTCGGGAAGCTCGCGGCGACTATCGAAACCAGGAGATCGAGATCACCTGCGCGGATGGCACAAAGAAAGTGATCGCATGGTCTTCACGCGCGAAAGAAGCCCCTGTACAGGGTTGGGCATCCTGGTCCATCGGCGTTGACGTCACGGATCGGGTGACCGCCCAAAAAACGCTCCAACAGACTGAAGCAAACTTCCGCCGCGTCTTGGACTCCACATCGCAGGGCGTTTGGATCGTGGATACCCAACATCGCACGATCTTTGCGAACCAAGCCCTTGCCAATATGTTCGCCTGCTCGGTCGAGGACATCCTGAGCAATGATGAATCAACCTTCTTGGATGATGCTTCGCGTCAGCAAGTGCGAGAGCTCATCGCGACGGGTCCGATAAGCGGTACGAGGACGCGCTTTACCTTCCGATTTCGGCGTAAAGATGGAGTCGATCTTTGGGCCTATGTCGACGTAACACCGATCTTTGATTTAGAAGGTGATTTGCAGGGCCACACGGCGATTCTTACTGATATTAGTCGAAGCAAGGCTTTGGAGCAGGCAGCGTCTTTACTTCGGCACCTTTATGAGAATTTACTGGGCGATCGTCACATTTTCTTTATTAGATTTGATCGCCAAATGTCTGTGATCGAAGCAAAGGGACCTGGAACCGAGGAAATCATCGGGAGGGCGGGGGACGAGTTGACGACTTATCTTGCTCCATTCGACAAATGGAGTGATGGATTTGAACAGAGCTTTACCCATTTGGAAACCGTTAACTTTTTGGGGAAGGTGGGCAAAGGCAAGGACGCCCAAAGCTATCGGGTGATCATCCTCCCGGAGCCCACGTCGCAACAGAGGGTGGGCTATTCGCTGGCCATCCTACGCGCCGTCGAAGACTAAAACGGCCACTTCAGGTACCGAGCGCCCGGTTGCAGCAATGCAACATCTTGGGTGGCATAAAGCTCTTGCCAGGAACGCGGTTCGAAGCTGGCTTCCACTTCCACGTTAGGTCTAAGCAGCTTAAAGTGGGCAGCCACCATGCTGCTGAATTGGCCAATCGCACGGACGTTCTTGACCGGCTCTGCGGGTTCCGCCGATTTAACGAG
>CAMLEL010000400.1 GCA_946478935.1 uncultured Armatimonadota bacterium | reverse complement strand
CACAAGACGGGCTTCGCGTTCTCGTGGACCGGCTATGGCCCCGAGGCGTGTCCAAAGATAGGGCCCGACTCAACCTTTGGCTGAAGGAAATCGCGCCCAGTCACGCCCTTCGCAAGTGGTTCGGACACGACCCCGCAAAATGGGAAGAATTTAAAAAGCGTTACGTCGAGGAACTGAAAGAAAACCAATCCGTCGTCGATCAACTTCGAGTCCTGGCCGAGGAAGGTACCGTCACGTTACTGTTTGGCGCTCGAGATGAGCAACACAACGAAGCGATCGTAATTCGGGATTATCTTGAGAACAGGTAGAGGAGTTCGAAGGCGGTATGAGCCGATTTAGAAGTGGCATAGAAAACCTTTCGCCAGCCTACTTTGCTTTGGTCATGGCGACTGGCATCGTTTCGATCGCTGCCCATCAATTGGGCTTCAAATCCACCGCCTATCTACTGTTCGGGATCAACATCGTCGCCTACGTCGTCCTATGCGGCCTCAATGGTTTGCGGCTGATCTGGTTTCGATCCGCCATGTGGAAGGACCTGATCGATCACCGTAAAGGATTGGGATTCTTCACCTGGGTAGCCGCTTCGTGTGTGCTCGGAAGTCAATTCATCCGGCTGGTCCAGAGTTTCGAAATTGCCACCGTCCTTTGGGGATTGGGCATCGTGTTGTGGATTCTGCTGACCTACACGATCTTCACGGTGCTCATTACAAAGGAAAACAAGCCGTCTTTGAACGAGGGCATCTCAGGAGCTTGGCTTTTGGCAGTTGTGGCAACCCAGTCGATTGCCGTGTTGGGAGCGTTGCTCGCACCCCATTGGGGACAGCCCTTCCGGGTTGAGATCAACTTCTTCGTTCTCTCGATGTGGCTATGGGGCGGCATGCTCTACATCTGGATGATCTCTTTGATCTTCTACCGCTACACTTTCTTCAAGTTCTCGCCAGGAGACCTTGCACCACCCTATTGGATAAACATGGGGGCCATGGCCATATCTGCTCTGGGCGGTTCGCTGCTCATCGTGAATTCGCCAGACGCTCCGTTCTTGCGGTCGATTCTGCCTTTCATCAAAGGATTCACTGTGTTCTACTGGGCCACCGGCACATGGTGGATACCGATGCTGTTTGTATTGGCCACATGGCGCTACTACTACAAGAAATTTCCGATCAGCTATGACCCGCTGTATTGGGGCGCAGTATTCCCGCTTGGTATGTACACAGTCGCGACTCATCAAATGTCAGAGGCGCTCGAACTTCCATTCCTCGATACGATCCCTCACTATTTCGTGTGGATCGCATTTGCCGCATGGACCTTGACCTTTGTCGGCATGATCGTTTCGTTCATCCGCAGGCGGGTGGTCAAAAGCGGGACCGAAGATGTGCCAGCCTGAGTATCTGGTTTACGACTTCTGCGTAGCCCGCTGGAATGCACCCGTTCCACCGACTACCGGCAAGGTGATCCGGGTTGCATCCAAATCAATGGTCAGTTTCGTGCCGGCTTTCGGCCAAAGCGTGAAATCTCGATCGCTTGAGAGAATCATCAGTCCGATGCGCTTTCCAGCCGGAATAATCTGATCGTCGGGTTGCAGGTCGAAAGTCAATGTAACAAACTGGCCCGGTGACAGCGGAATACCACGTTCCATCGAATCGAAGTTGCCACCCTTGGTCAGACCCTTCGCATTCTGCGGATCTGCCCAGCCCCTCGTGATGAGGTTTGAGGTGCCCACTGGACCTGGAGTCCAAGGCAACTGGACCAGATACACGGAGAGATTCGCCGTCGGCGCGCTCGATGCCAGGCGTATCGTGATTCGCGGAGTTCCTGAAATGTGCAGAGGCTCAATCAACTCCGGGGTCGCATAAATCAGTCGATGAGGGGATTCGGACGACTGTGCAAGTGATGGTGCGCTCAACGCCACATCGTCGGACAAGTCTTCTTTGGCGCCCTTGGATGAGGCAATCGGTGACAACGCTCCAGTGGAACGTCCACCAGCCCCCGGAAACAGAGTTACGGAACGAGATTGCGGATTGGGATAGTCCGCATACTCAGTTGGCGCACCCCGACCGCGTCTTCCAGTCTCAGTTGGAGTTTCTCGAACAATGAACGCCTTCGGTCCCTTCTCGACACCGTTCTCGACACCGTAGAGGAACCGAGAGAACCACCGATTCATCAGTTCGAATGGAGGGTCCCCTCCATGCCCGCCCTGATGGAAATACTGGACCAGAGGTACTTTGCCTTTCAAAGCTTGACTGATCCGCACACTGTGCTCGGGAACCACATTCCAGTCGTTAAAGGCATGTGCCATCAAGACTGCACATTGGATCTTTCCGACGTGTTTAAGAAGGTCGCGGTCCGCCCAGAAGCGGTTGTAATCTCCGGATCGACGATCTCGACCTCGGGCAAACTCACCATCGCGGTAAAGGCGATTGCTGTTTGCGCGTCCCGCCGGATCTCCGCTGTTGATGAAGTCATACAGAGAGTCGATGTCTTCCCCTAGCCACCCGCCGGGGTGCCGAATCAGTCCATTGGAACGATAGTAGTGGTAATAGGAAGTATTCGGGGCGACCGGAATGATCGCTTCCAACCCTTTAACTCCGGTCGTGGCTGCCGCAACGGGAATCGTTCCATTATAGGAAGTACCGGTCATCCCCACCTTGCCCGTACACCAAGTCGCGCGGACTTCCACCTGTCCGTTTGGGGTTGTAAACCCCTTTGCACGACCATTCAGCCAATCGATGACGGCTTTCGGAGCAAGCCTCTCTGGATCACCACCGACGGTCGGGCTTCCTTGGGACAATCCCGTCCCAGGAGCCTCTGAATGGACGACTGCGAAG
>CAMLEL010000399.1 GCA_946478935.1 uncultured Armatimonadota bacterium | reverse complement strand
TCAAACAGGCTGAAGAAGCGGGCAAATCGGAAGAGAGCATGCAATTTAAGGGCTTGTCCGCAGAAGTCGCGGACAAATTCGCAGAGTGGGCACAGCGTCGCGATAGCCAGGGAATGCCTTTGAAGTTTACGATTTCTCGCGAACTCCGAGAAGCTTTACTGCACCCCGAAAAGCACGAACCTCTGAGTCTCATGGCAACGGATACGTTGTTTGAAATCGGGCGAATCAAGGGTCTGAATCTCATTGCGAATCCCCCGGACGAATTAGCGATGGGATACTTCTATCGTCCGCAATCTATGAAACCAACGGCCTTTTTGACCTTGATGAATGGCATTGGATTAATAACCGTTTCAATCGATAACGGATGGCTGAACTTGGCACCGACATGGTCGAGCTATGCGCGGGCGGATCGGACCGATCGATCCGCTCTAAATGCTTATCTCAACACGGGAGCGAAGGAAGGAAGATTGTCCCTCGACAATCGAGCGCGATTTGCGTTCAATTCAGGTCGCACTCGCGAAGAATCGATCTCTGTTTTCTACGCAGTCTTTCTTGGCCTCATCCCAGAGGGGAACGAATACGGCGGTAATTGGAATGCTTTGCGCCTACTCGGCTCGATGAACGCTCGTCAGCGCCAGCAGGCGAAGATTAGCGAGCCCATCTCCTTCCGAACCTTGACTCCTGCTCAGATCCGTATCATCGACCATCTCGTTTTCCAACAGCCCTACGCGAATATCGAAGTTAGCTACCAGCCCGAAGATTTTGCAAACGGTGAAGACGAGGTGATCTGGGGCAGACTGGAACAAGAACCCACGGAAGCCTTGCCGAACGGTTTCACGGGCCAGGAGGAGTTAAATGCGAATGACGTATTTGAACCCAAGTTCTTCGGGAGGCCAGATATGGTAGATGGAATGAACAACTACTGGGGGGAAGGCACCTACGATGAAAATAGTCTGGCTAATGAGCTCTTCCAGAAGGAGCGCCCCGAATTCTTTCCGTGGCGAAACGATCGGAACTTCGCACAACCCCATGTCACCAAGTTTAGAATCGGCAATGAACGCCGAGTGACTTTCCGCATTGAATTCAATCGCCGAGCATCGTTGTCCATGAGCCTCAACGACCGATTCTATAACAGCGAGGCGATGCCGATCGACAAGTTTCCCGCCGACTTAAAGAAGCGGATTGAAACGATACTGGCGCAGATTCGCGAAGCCTATAAGAATCAAAAGGTGCCCGACTGGAATCCGGGCGGTGGCGCGGCGCCCC
The DNA here is from genome assembly GCA_946478935.1 of uncultured Armatimonadota bacterium. The sequence continues at coordinate 1,563 of CAMLEL010000399.1, read as the reverse complement.
CGCCGCCACCACCCAATTAGGCGTCGCTAGTTCTTCCAGTCCGCAGTGAAGAGATTCGTTTCACCGCGGACTTTGCCATTGCGGTTGGAAGCCCAAATCAGCTTTTTGCCGTCGCGCGTCCACATCGGGAAGCCGTCGAAGTCGGGGGTTTTGGTTACTCGCTCCAGTCCTGTCCCGTCCACATTGATCATCCATAGATCAAACTCGCGGCCCTTCGGATCGCCATAGTTGGTGGAGAAGATGATTCGCTTCCCATCGGGATGGAGGAATGGAGCAAAGCTGGCACAGCCCAGATTGGTGACCTGCTTCTTATTCTTCCCATCTGCATCCATGATCCAGATCTCGAGCTTGCTCGGCCTCACCAGGTTTTCATTCAACAGCTTCTCGTAGTCGGCTCTCTCTTGGTCATTGTCGATCCGATCCCGCCGGTAGACGATCTTCTTTGAATCCCAGCTCACGAACGGGCCCCCGTCATATCCGAACTCGTCGGTCAGGCGTGTCATGTTCGTCCCGTCCAGGTTTGCGCGATAGATGTCTAAATCGCCGTTGAACTTGGCGGTGAAGGTTAGAAACTTTCCGTTGGGCGCGATGGTCGTCTCGGCCACATATCCTCCCAACTTCAAGATGCGTTCGATCTTGGTGTTCTTTTGATTCGTCGATCGACGATACATTGCGAACTCGGGATTGACCATCCAGACGTAACCCTTGCTCATGTCGATCGGCTTCTGGGCGCCCTCGTTCGTCTCGTGGGTGCTGCTGAAGTAGAGCCACTTGCCGTCCGGAGAGTAGTAGCTGCAAGTGCAACGACCCTTGCCCGTGCTCATCAGGGTCTTGTTGGAGCCATCCGCATTCATCGTGAAGATCTGCTCATCGGGATAATCCGGCTGTCTCGTCTGGTACGTGATCTTCTTGCCGTCTTGACTCCAATAAGATTCCGCATTCTGCACACCGAAGGTCAGCTGCCGCAGGTTCGACAGGTGCGCTTCCTCTGGGTTCGCTGCAACTGGAACCGAATCCTGGTTAACGGTTTGAGACCGTCCCGCAGCATGCCAACCCATTTCCGGCAGGAAGGCAGTGCAGATGTGAGGGGCGGGCGTAGTGGCAGAGACCGCAAAGGCAAGAAGCGGAAGCATATGTTCGATTCTATGCGGGAACGAGATACGCGGATTGCATAAGAATAACGATCCGGTAACCCAGCTAATGGATTCGAGTTGATTTCGGCGGTAACCTCCCGCACAAATGAGCCTGTTCCGGCCGGCGTTTGACTTAGAGCCCTACGTTTTTCGCGGCGAAGCCTTGCGTGAGATCGCATTTCCCCTCGGAGGTATTGGCACCGGCTGTGTCAGCTTGGATGGCAGAGGCAACCTCCGAGATTGGGAGATCTTCGGCCGTCCCAACAAGGGAAGCTTCCTGCCTTACACATTTCCCATGTTATGGATTGGCGAAGACGATAGACCGCCGCAAGTCTTGGCCGTTCAAGGACCCCGCATGCAGCATTGGATCGGCGAATCAGCCGGCTCATGGACATACGGGCACGGAAACTTCTTTGAGCAGATGGACGGC
>CAMLEL010000398.1 GCA_946478935.1 uncultured Armatimonadota bacterium | reverse complement strand
CGCACTGAATGACAGGCCGTTCGGCTGACCAAACAGCAGGCAGTCACCAGGCTGCAGCTCAGGGTTGGACGCCACCTTGCCATCCTTCAAGAATTCGTCGAGATTGAATTGTCGGAGCACCATCTTTCCAGTGGCGTCGGGTCGAGCGAGATAGACTCGCCGGAATGTTCCTTTGGGTCCGAGTCCACCTGCTTCCGCGAGCGCGTCCGTTACCCGGTAGGTTCGGTTCACTTGCATCAGGATCCGTCCGGCCCTGTTGACCTCGCCAAGCACATAGATAGCTGCCTGGTTCTTTTCCACGATCAGCAGGTCATTAGCAAGTAGCTTGAACTGGTTGGCAGGTCTTGCTGCGTCGACCGTGAACATCTCGCCACCGCGGATCACGCGAACTAACGCAAGAGTTCCCTCTGGGGTCGCCCCGCCTGACATTGCGATGGCACGCTGAATTCCCGTATCACCCTTCAGCACGACTTCTCCTGGTCTGAGAACCTCGCCTGCTACGGTAACTCGTGTGGCCAGCGGCATCACGATCGAAATATCGTCGCCCGGCTCGACCCGCATCGCCTTGAGCGTCGCGACATCTCTTGCCGGATATTCATGAACTTTCGGGCCCCGCCGGACCAAAACCACCGCGTCATCCGGATTGTCACCGATTTGAAAGATCATTCCGCCAGCAGAGGCGATCGCGCGGCTGAGGTCTGAATCGGGCCTGACGCGTATTGAACCCGGAGACTTGACCGCGCCGCTGATCCAAACGCGCACATTCTCAATTGGCAGCAGGGAAACGATATCGTTCGGTTCGAGACGTGGATCTGAGTTGCCGTTCAACGTTTCCTCGACCGTACTTCGATGGATCTGCCTGCCGTTTCTTAGGACGCTCACTTCCAATGCATCGAGATCGGGCCGCATTTGGGCCGATGCCAGGAGCTGTCGAAGGGTCAGATCAGGCTGCCAAGGATTAGCACCCTGTGTGGGAGACTGAGTTGCGCTTTGTCCGACCACGAATACGTACTCGGGACGTTGTGACTTCAGCGTTGTAAAGACCAACTGCTCTTTGACAAATCTCTTCAGGGCAGATCGGACTGCCCTTTCCGATGCTTCCACAGAGAGTCCAGCCACGGCAACCCTTCCGAAGCCCTTTCCGTAGATGGCGCCGTCCGTCATCACGGTGTATTCACCACCATAAGTTTCCGGAGCCGTGATCATCAGAATGTCGCCCGCTTTCAGTTTCAGTGGCGGGGACGAAGCGCCTTGCCCGATCAGGGTGGCAATTAATGCGGCATGAAGTATCGAACCCATAGAAATACCGGGCGTTTCTGGCCCAATTGTCTTTTCGGCTTGAATCTGCGGATTCAAAAGGGCAGAGCAGCAAAAAACTCAGTAAATTTGCTAGGGTGTTTCCCGTCGATTCGTGGAATGAAAATTCGCTACTTCGGAATGTCTGCCGTGAGATTGACCGGAACCGAATCAGTCACGAGGACGTTGTCTTCGATCCGCATTCCGCCGAAGCCTCGATAGGCATCCACCTTGTCCCAGTCGATTTGCGCACCGAATCGCTCGCGACGATTGGGATCATCGAGAAGGGCCGGTATGAAGTAGATGCCTGGTTCCACGGTCATGATGTATCCCGGCTCAAGGGGTAAGTCACATCGAACTCTCACGCCAGCTGCCTTGTTCTCGCCGCTTCTGCCTGGAGCCGCCCCGCTGCAGTCGCGCACACCCAATCCGACCATGTGGCCGATCCCATGAGGCATGAAGAGCGCAAATGCCTCAGATTCAATGCCTTCTTGTGCGGTGACTTTGAATAGCCCGAGATCACGGAGCCCAACCGCAATATCTAGCGCGCAGAGTGTGTGGAATTCCAACCATTCAGTCCCCGGAGTACAACGTTCACATGCCCGTATCTGGGCGTCCAGAAGGACATCGTAAATAGCCTGTTGATGAGGGGCAAAGGATTGATCTGCCGGATACGTCCGAGTGATGTCGATCACGTAACCATCGACTTCAGCGCCAGCATCGATCAACACGTGGTCCCCAGGTGCAACCAACCTGCTGGATGGCGTGAAGTGAAACACCGCAGAATTGGGCCCTGTACCGACGATGGAATGGTAGCCGGGCCGGTCTGCGCCCGCTCGTAAGAAGGCCGACTCTAACTCAATTTGGATTTCCCGCTCCGAAACACCCGGGCGAATGAAGGATTTCGCGGCCAGGTGTCCTGCCTTGGTCGCCACGGCAGCTTTCTTCATCAAGTTGACTTCTTCTTCATCCTTGGGTCGACGGGCACGCGAAAGGCCCTGACGCATCTCCTCGGTAAACGACTCGGAATAGGCGATCTCCTCGGTGATTGAGCCCAAAAATGCGATCTTGCGATTTGAACGCCGCTCAAGCCAACCGTGCAGTTCGGTGAGGTAGGGTCCTTGGGGTTCTTCCGTGACACCATCCCACACGCGTTCGGCTTCGGTCACGGCAGGAGTAAATCGCACCCACCCTTCCTGCGGATCGAACGCCAGAATACTTCCCGGACGAGTTTCCCCAGTCAGCCATCGGTACTCGGGGTGAACTCGAAACTCATAACACTGATCTGCGCCCCCGGGTAACCCAACCGGACTGCCGCAACCCACCAGAACAATTTCATCTTTCAAATTCCAGATGGAAGCGACACGGTCTCGGCGGTCCGCAATGTTGGGCATGCCCGTAACTTACCGGACGGTCGCGGTCGCAGGCAACGGCGCGACGTCAACGACGCGCCCTCCGTCCCTTATGGACTCAGTCCCGGCAATACCGGCGGCTACGGCCATCCTCGCTGCAATTGGCGACGTTACGGTTAAGTCACTGCCCTTCACAAATGA
>CAMLEL010000397.1 GCA_946478935.1 uncultured Armatimonadota bacterium | reverse complement strand
CACGTGCTCATCGGCGGGACGCCGAATGACACGCATGGACGGGACGTCCATGCCACTGCGGCGCTGCGGGCGATCGAGATCGCTCAGACTGGGGTTGTCGTCGACGAGTTACAATATCACCTATGAAGTACACCATCGTCCTCGAGCAAGAACCCGATGGCGGATTCGTCGTCACGGTCCCTGCCTTGCCCGGTTGCGTCAGCCAGGGCGACACGCGCGACGAAGCGGTGGCTAACATCAAAGAGGCCGCCAGCCTGTACCTGGAGGACTGCCTTGCCGCTGGTGAACCGGTTCCGGTTGAAGCAGAGACTGCGCAGATCGAAGTCAAAGTGCCGGCGTAATGGCCAAACTCCCCGCAGACGTCAGCGGCCGGCAACTCTGCAAGGCGTTGCAGAAATTCGGCTTTGAGGAGACCCGGCAGCGAGGAAGCCACATCGTAATGCACCGAAGCGATCCACGTTGCCGCGTTGTCGTCCCCGACCACCGCACTCTCCGCCAAGGCACGCTTCACCAAATCATTCCGGCAGCTGGCTTGTCGGTGGAAGAGCTAATCGAACTGCTCTAGTTTGGTTTAGTCATGGAGGGCGTATCGAGATCGCGCAGACGGTGTTGTAGTGGCCCGGACGTGTTTAAATCAACCCCGTGGTTTGTGGAGGTTGCAACGGAGTCGCTGGACGTTTCCTGTTGACCTTGTGCTGGTGAGCCTTGCCTGCCTTCCGAACACAAACCCGCCAGCAATCGCCTAGGGAGGCATGGAAAACGTCCGGCCGTTCGACTTTTCGCGCATATTCTTCGGACTGCAGCCGCCTTGGTACCTGCTGGAGGTGGCGTTTCGCACGGCGTTCATGTACGTGTTTGCGCTGATCGTGGTGCGCTACATCGGCAAGCGCGGGCTACGGGAGATGTCGACGTTCGAGTACGTGCTGATCGTGGCGCTGGGCTCGGCGGTGGGTGACCCGATGTTCTACCCCGAGGTGCCACTGCTGCACGGGATGATGGTGGTGACGGTAGTGGTGCTGATCCAGCGGGGGGTGGTGCGGCTGATGCAGGTCAACAAGCGGGCGAAAGATTTCTTCTACAAGGGCGAGGCGCGCCTACTTGTGTCGGATGGGGAGTTGGTTGAGCGTGTACGTCGAGAGGAGGGCTTCTCGATGGAGGAGATCGAGATGATCCTGCGCGAACAGGGGATTCGGAGCATGGGCGAGGTCTGGCGGGCGTACTTGGAGCCTTCGGGGGAGGTGAGCGTGTTCAAACGGCAGGATGGGCCGGTGCCGGGGCGGTCTATCCTACCTGGCGTTTGAAACCCCTCACCCCGCAAGGTGGGGAGAGGGGAGCGGCTAGCCCGCCGGCTTGCCATCGATCCACTGTTTTTCAGAAATCGCTTTGTCCGCCACAATCCACCACTTGCCGTTCACCTTCTTGAAGGTCGAGTTCCAGTTGGCGAGGACCTTGAGCGTGTGGGTCTTCTTCGGGTCGGCCTGGTCGTAGATCACGGCTTCCAGATGCAGGGAGCCCTTGCCGGTGCCGTTGACGCCCTGGATTTTGACGTTGGACATCTTAACGTCAAGCTTGGAGATGCTCTTCGTGCCCGCGAGATGCATCTTGTGGCTGGCGACGAACTCTTCCAAGTTCATTTTCTTGCCGCTCAGGTCCGTGTCAGTGAATGACTTGGCGAAATTCGCGCGGATGATCGCCTCGATTCCCTTGGCATCCTTCTTTTTGTAGAGGGCTTCCCAGCGATTCATCTGGGCGTTGATGTGGGCGGCAACCTTGGCGGACTCTCCGGACTGGGCAGTTGCCGAAGGGACGACGAGGCAAGTCGATACGACGAACAAGAATTGGGCTATCCGGTTCCAGGAATTCCTCATGCCATGCCAATTCGAGTTGTCCTTCGCAGTCTCCTTCCGAGTGGTAATCTTTTTTGGCCAGGGAGAAAAGTGAGGAACGGAACTCTCTGCGATCTTCCATCCTTCTTAGCTAGGTATGACCACCCACACCACCAACCGCTCGCTTGTGTTGGTGAGCGTGGTGCTGTGCATGTTCATGATCGCCATCGAAGCGACGATTGTCGCGACCGCAATGCCCGACATCGTCGCGAGGCTGGGAGGGTTTCAACTCTACAGCTGGGTGTTTGCCGCATTTCTCCTCACCCAGACTGCTACGACGGTGCTGTTTGGGAAGCTGGCCGACCTCTACGGTCGCCGACCCATTCTCCTGATTGGAATATCGATCTTTTTGGTGGGTTCCGTTCTCTGTGGCCTTGCCACGAGTATGCATGGACTCATCCTTTTTCGGCTGATCCAAGGGTTCGGAGCCGGGGCTATGCAACCGGTCGCGATGACGATCGTCGCGGACCTGTACTCTCCCGTCGAACGAGCCAGTATCCAGGGGTACCTATCAACTGTTTGGGGCGTGTCTGCCGTAATTGGGCCGCTGATCGGTGGCTTCATTGTCGAAAACTGGAGCTGGCCGTGGGTGTTCTGGTTGAACATCCCTATTGGGATTGCAACCGTCGTGATGCTGCTTCGCTTTCTTCACGAGGGGATTGAACGCAAGAAGCACTCGCTGGATCTGCTGGGTGCCGGCCTGTTCGCAGTCGGAATCAGTTCCCTGCTGATTGCGTTGACCGAGATTGGGAATCCTGGCGCAAGTAAATGGGTCATTCTTGCGACACTCGGTCTCTTCGCACTTTGTGTACCGGCATTCTATTGGCAGGAGCAGCGTGCCGCCGAACCCATGTTGGATCTGAAGCTCTGGCGGCAGAGGGCCATTGCTTCCTCCAATGCAAGCTCACTCGCTGCCGGTATGGCGATGATCGGTGTCACTTCCTTTCTCGCCGTCTACGTGCAAGGCGTCCTTGGCCGTTCAG
>CAMLEL010000396.1 GCA_946478935.1 uncultured Armatimonadota bacterium | reverse complement strand
TTCTGGTTCTACTCGCACCCGGCCGTCTACATCATGATCCTGCCGGCATTTGGCGTGATCAGCGAACTCATCGCGAACTTCACTCGAAAGCGAATCTTCGGTTACCACTTCGTCGCGTTCTCAACGTTGGCGATTGCCGGGCTGGGATTCCTGGTCTGGGGACACCATATGTTCGTTTCCAGCCAGTCGATGTACGAGGGCATCGTCTTCTCCCTCATTTCGTTCCTTGTGGCGGTGCCTTCAGCCATCAAAGTCTTCAACTGGACAGCGACGATTTACAAGGGCAATGTCCGGTTGCAGACCCCGATGATCTATGCAATGTGCTTCCTGATGCTGTTTACCGTCGGGGGTCTAACGGGCTTGTTCCTCGCCTCAATGGGAACGGACGTTCACCTGACGGCAACCTACTTCGTGGTTGCACACTTCCACTACGTGATGGTCGGTGGTGCGATCACGGGCTTCCTTGGCGGCTTGCACTACTGGTGGCCGAAGATGACGGGTCGGATGTACCCCGATGGAATCGCCCGCGTGAATGCGGTGTTGGTCTTCCTTGGCTTCACGGCGACCTTTGTTCCCCAATTCATTGTGGGCTTCCTCGGCATGCCGCGACGTTACCACTACTACTACTTCGCCCCAGAATTTCAGATCTATCACATCCTGTCCACGATGGGTGCGGGTCTGCTGGCAATCGCCTTCTTTACTCCCGCAACCTATTTGATCTGGTCACTCTTCAAGGGTCCGAAAGCTTCGGCCAACCCTTGGGGCGCACACGGATTGGAATGGGAAACCACCTCTCCGCCCGATTCGCATAACTTCCACCACGTCCCGGTTGTTACGGATGAGGTTTACGACTTCCCAGGAGTCGAATATGCCCATCCGAGCCACGGCCACAAGAAGAAGTCCAAATCAACTGAACCGGCGACCAAGGAGATTCACTAAGCAATGGCTTCCGCACACGCTGAAGTAGAGAATTTCGAAGTCCACGTTCACCATCAGTTCGAGGACATCGAGCAGCAGAATGAATCCTACATCGTGGGAATGTGGACCTTCATGGTCACCGAGGTCATGTTCTTCGGTGCTTTGTTCCTCGCCTACATCTTGTATCGTTGGCACTATCAGCCCGACTTCTATGCAGCGCACAAATCGCTGGATTGGAAGGCCGGCGCGGTCAACACCACGCTGCTCCTTTTAAGCTCGTTCACGATGGTGCTCGCGGTTCACTTCGCCCAGTTGAGAAACAAGAAAATGGTCGTGGCGAACCTGCTGGCAACCTGCGGTTTGGCTACGGGATTCTTGCTGATCAAGTTCATCTTGGAATGGCCCGCGAAGTTCAGTCACCATTTGGTGCCAGGAGCCTCGTTCGGTACTCATCCCGAGTACCTGTACGGCGCCAGTCCGCGAGCGGCAGAACTCTTTTACAGCCTTTACTTCTTGATGACCGGCCTTCATGCCATCCATATCATCATCGGGATAATCGTCATCGGCGCACTGGCTTTGACCTGGATTCGTGGTTGGAAGCTGGCAACCGAGGACTACATTCCGACCGAGTTGGTTGGCCTTTATTGGCACTTCGTCGACCTGGTGTGGATCTTCCTCTTCCCCTTGTTCTATCTCATTCCGCAATAAGCTCATGGCATCAAAAGGACATTCAAACGGTATCCATGTCTTCCCGATTGGGATGTACATAAAGACGCTGATCGTACTCCTGATTTTAATGGTGCTCACGATTGCCGCGGCTCAGGTCAATTTTGGGCACCTCTTTGCGGAAAGGGGTTGGTCGGCGGCTCTGGGTTCGGTCTTCAATAACGTAATCGCGATGACGATCGCCGTCATCAAGGGAATGCTCGTCATCCAGTTCTTCATGCACGTGAAGTTTGGGACAGACCTGATCAAACTTTGGGCAATGGCGGGATTCATTTGGGCGACATTGATGCTGTTCATCCTGATGGACTACGGGACGCGGAAGTTCGAACCTGCACCCGCATTCGAAGCGGATACAGGCAGCGCGCTTTACCGCGACATCACGCGGAAAGGCGAAAATGTCCCGCCGGACAACTATCCGGTCGTCAGACCACGCTAAGTCCCCCACAGAAAGTTTAAGCCGTGCTTCGTAATCTGGAGCACGGCCGAAGGCGCTGCAATAGTAGGTTGGATGCTTGGCAGCTTCCAATTCAGCGCAAACGAGACTCCGCCCACGAGACGATCTCCGCGGCCTCGGAATCTTTCCCAAATCGGGTTGATTCGCTCCATGTCGCATGAGTGAAGCGGAACGATGGGCGAGGGATGACTGATCCATAGGGCATGATCCGATTCGTGTTTCGTAGACGGCAACAGATGACTTGGCACTCCGCCATTCGGGCCATGAGGGCGATTCCCGGCTTCAACTCCTGCAATTCTCCTGATTCACTGAGTTGCCCTTCAGGAAACACGCAGACGACTTCGCCCTTGCGGAGCAGTTGGACTGCACGCTTGATCGACGCCCGGTCGGCCTCTCCCCGCTTGACTGGAAACGCGCCGAAAGCTCGAATGATATGCTTGAGAATGGGCATCTCGAAGAGTTCACTCTTTGCCATGAAATGAATCGGTCGAGGACAGGCAAGCTGGACTACCACGGGATCGACATCGGCAAGATGATTGGCCAGAATCAGTAATCCTCCAGACTTGGGGACGAGTCTGCGATTCTGAAAGCGCAACGGGCCGAGAACTAGAAACAGGAGCCAGCAGACCAGTCGACTAATCGGCAGTAGGATCCATCGGTGAAATGCCGAGTGGGGGCCGGCTTCAAAGTCAGAGGAGGGTTCGGATGGCTTCGACATAAGCAAGATGTTCTTGTTCCAATACGCGGCGCGCCAGGCTCTCTGGTGTGTCGTCCG
>CAMLEL010000395.1 GCA_946478935.1 uncultured Armatimonadota bacterium | reverse complement strand
CTCTTTTGTTTGGAGTTGCCATTGCTGGCACCCTCACCCACCGAAACGAGTTCGCAGGGTTCAGGCCTCCGACTCCCCAGCTGAGCCGAGAAGCCTTCAACGGGATCGAGCTTTTAGTTCGATCTCATTTCTTGTAGACTACTGTTCTGAACGTCTATCTCTATTGAGCTTTCAAGGTGCTGCGCTCTGAGGTCAGGCGCAAGAGATATTGTAGGCAGGTCGGACTTCGAATGTCAAGGCCCTAGGCCCATTCTTTCGAAAAAAGTCGGTGCGAACCCGGACGATCACGCGTCCTTACCAATTGGCTCGCCCCACCTACATGTATCTAAGACGCCCGCTTTTCGGGTCGCATTGCATGGTCCCAGACACGCTGACGTTTGGTGCGCGCATCAGCGGTTTGTCGGTCGTCGAATGCCGCGACGCCTATAGATAAGGGCGCAAATCGCAATTATGTCAACCAGGATTTTCACTTTAGCGTCATAGGTTGCAATTGTCTGTCAACAGTTGCGCTCAAAGCGTCGCCGGCTAATGTTTCGGAACTCCAACGGGCCTAGGGTACGACAACTTCGAAAGTCTTCCCGAGGATGCTTACGATGCCTTTTGCTTCGTCAAATTGAGCAGCGTAAACTCGTTTGCCATCGATGACGGCGCAGATTGTTCCTTTGCCGTCGAGTTTCGATTCAGAATTGGTCGGTCGGATAGCAATCAACCTTCCCTTCCATGCCAACTTTGCGGAGATGGATGGAAGCTCGCTCAATGCTTTTGTTGGCATGTTGGCCTTGTAGAAGTATTTTTGTTCAGGCCAGAATTCCACGTTGATTGGCTCGCCAGTCATGGCGTCCACGTACATCCACCAATTGGAATATGTGCCCAAGTTCCTCTCGGGATTGACCGGAATCCTGAAATGGACTTGATAGCAAACCGATGTCGGCGGATTATAGTTGAGGCCGGGGACAAGCCCAATCACAAAGGCCCTGTCTATCGGTACGGAAGGGTTTGCAAGGTTTTGCGCTTGGAGAGCGATCTTTTGCAGTCGCTGAGGATCGCGGTAGAAGTAGCTTAGCTCAGCGGATACGATCTCCGCGACGTCGAACGCCCCATGTTGCGCCATAACGGTTGCAGCATCGCTAACCGCAATTTGTGCGCCGGTCGACCGACTCGGATCCCAGCCATCCGGGGAACTAGCGAACGACTCCCTAACTGCAAAGCGAATATATTTCAAGTATCCAGTTCCTGGATCTAGGCCGATCCACCCGCTTTCGCGCGCAAATGGAATGCCTCGCCAAGTTTGCCGAAGGTAAACGATTCCTGGCGCTGGGACCTGAAAGATTTCGGGATGTGCAGGATGGCCGGCTGCGATTGCGAAGCGAACTGCTTTTTGCTCAATCTTACTTTGCGATAAAGAAGGTGTCCCAGGCTCCACTTTCATTCGTTTCGCGGCTACATCGTAACGGCTCAGTTTGCCAGTGCTTCGCCAAAACACACCAGCATCCACCTGTGCCAAGCTGAGCCAAAAGGTTTGAGAATCGTCGAGTTTGATCAAGGATTCGGACTTGAAGAGATGCGCGTCGATGTCCGGCCGATCAGTCATCCAAGCTGAACGAATCGCAGCGATTGTGGCTCTGGCCGACTCCAAGCGGCCCGGCGGCAACGGCGATTGTGATCCGAGTGACAAGGCAATGACAGCTACAGAACTAAGTACCATTTTCCTTTCCCAGCTCCATAGGAGCCAATTTCAGTTGCCGCCCAGCACCGGGCAATGGGCAAGCCCGGGAGCAGAGCAAGCACAAAGCACAAACATTTCACAAATGCATTGTAATCCTCTATTCCCGGATGGTCAATTCTGATTCTGAGCACGCATGAACGCGGCTGAAGGCGTGCGGCAACGGTCCTCGGGGACAGGCTCAAGCCCTGCGGCTTCGGATTCTGAGTGTTTCGAGTGTGGAGTCGAAGAGAGCCGGTGGTGAAGATGAGGCATCCGTGGTCCGATGCGGGATCGCGTAAACTCACGGCGTTGCGAGCCCTCTTCACCCTCACCCTCTTTTTAAGCTCCGGGCTCCTCTTCTTGGTCCAGCCGATGGTCGCCAAGATGATCCTTCCCCGGTTCGGCGGTTCCTCCGCAGTCTGGACCACCAGCATGCTCTTCTTCCAGGTGCTCCTCCTGCTCGGATACGCCTACGCGCACGTCGGCATCAAATGGCTCGGCGTTCGGCGGCAAGCGCTCCTTCACGTAATCTTCCTCAGTGCCGCTGTCTGGCTTACCACACTGCACCTCCCCGGTGACAGCGCCACAGAAATCAACCCTTGGATCGTGCTCGCGATCCTCACGACGATGGTCGGTGCACCCTTCTTCATACTGAGCGCCGGAGCTCCGCTGATTCAGAAGTGGTTTGCAAACACGACCGACCCCCAAGCCAAAAGCCCTTACTTTCTTTACAGTGCCAGCAACCTGGGCAGCATGATCGCACTGCTGGCATATCCCACGCTGATCGAGCCGCGCCTGACCCTCGGCCGCCAATCTGACTATTGGAAATGCGGACTCCTGGCACTCATCGTCGCGATGGCCGCTTGCGTGGTGTCCCTATTCCGGCACCACGCTCCAATGCAGCAGGAGGAGACTGAAGTCGCCGAGCCAATCCCCTGGGCGCTCAAACTCCAATGGGTTGCCCTTGCGGCCGTGCCATCTAGCCTGCTGTTGGGAGTCACCCAGTTCATCACCACAAACATTGCCCCAATGCCCCTTCTTTGGGTGATTCCGCTCGCCCTATATCTAATGACTTTCATCGTGGCGTTTGCCAACCGCCGCCCCACCACTTCCGGACTTTGGGCCCGCATCTTGCCGCTCGTCGCGACCCCCTTGGTTCTGGTGATGATTCTTGAATCCAGCGA
>CAMLEL010000394.1 GCA_946478935.1 uncultured Armatimonadota bacterium | reverse complement strand
GCTCTTGTCGCAACCGGCGATTCCGACCAAGCCGTCGTAACAATGGGCACGCATCATCAATTCCACTGAGTCGGCAATGACCTCCCGAGACACGAGTGAGGCCTTCATGCCTTCATGACCCATGCCGATTCCATCACTGACCGAGATGGTGTTGAACCGGCGCGGAGTGACGGCATGGCGTTTGAGTTCATTGGCAACTGCTAGGGCCTGTTGGTCCAAGTTGACATTGCAGGGCGTTGCTTCGCTCCAAACGGAGGCCACCCCCACCCAGGGTTGCTGCATATCTTGATCCCCCAGGCCCATGGCGCGGAGCATGGCCCGGTTTGCCGTCTTGTCGGCTCCTTCGGAGATCGTTCTGGATTTGTGTTTTGAGTCAAACATAGTTAGGTGGGTCTCGGGATTACGAATTCGAATAAGACGGGACGATGGTCAGACCCATCGGTCGAAACAGGTCGCGCTGATTGCGGTAGCAGAGTCGTCACAAAGGCGTAATCGATGCGCTGCAACGGGAATTTCGCGGGGAACGTGTAACCGGTGAACCAGCCGGAATCCACAAAGGCATCGTTAAACGCCGTCGCCATCTTGTTGTAGACCCTTCCGCGGGGCGGACAGTTAAAGTCGCCGGCAATGACCACGTCGGGTCGGCCCCTGTAGCGAGAAATCAGACGCTCCACTTCGCGGTCGTGGAGGAGAGAAACGGCCTGAAGGTGATTGGCCAGATTGAGCGGTTTGGTCCCGATGACATTCTCGACTGAGAAAGAAGACAGTTGGACGCTGACCTCCAACCCCTCTGAGCGGCCATCAGTCAGTTTGAAAGCCTCGTACGATACGATTCGTTCCTTGGAGGCGATGAGCTTTCCACTGTAAAAGCGCGCGTGATAGCCGGGAAGCTCTCCCATTTCATTTCCCTCTTGGAAACAGATCACATCAGGGTCGTGTCTCGTCACCGCTTCACGCACCTTCTCCCAACCCAAGGTGGCATTTTTGGCGTTGAACGTCATCAGGGTAAAGCTTGGACCCTCGTCGGCAAAGCGGAGGCGATGTGGCCAATTGATGCCCAGCAACAGCCACGAGAAGATGATAGAGGCCAAGACGTTGATGCCGCGAGCGCGGCGATCCCGAACTGCAAAGCTAACAATCAGAAGAACGTAGGCAGGTACAAGAAAGGGAAGCTGGGGCACGTAAGCGATCAGCGTGGTGATGGCCGTCGATTCGGCAATCCAAGACCCGCACACGAAGATAAGGCTGAGAAAGGCGACATTCGCCCAGCTCAGCCTTGCGAGCCACTTCCGGTCACGCTGATCCTTACCCAAACTACTTGGCCTTGATAAACGGCATCATCGCGCGTAGCTCTTTGCCAACTTTCTCGATCGGGTGGTTGGCATCGTCTTCTCGATACCGCGTCATGTTCGGCCGCCCCTCGACATTTTCAGCAATCCATTTCTTTGCGAAAGTTCCATCTTGAATGTCCTTGAGGAGGTCCTTCATCGCCGCTCTCGATTGCTCGTTGATCACTTTCGGGCCAGCAACGTAATCGCCCCATTCGGCGGTGTCGCTGATCGAGTATCGCATGTAGCTCAACCCACCTTCGTAGAGCAGGTCCACGATCAGTTTGGTCTCGTGAAGGCACTCGAAGTATGCGGCTTATGGCTGATATCCGGCTTCCACCAAGGTCTCAAATCCAGCCTTGATGAGGGCGCTAAGGCCACCGCAAAGGACAGCCTGTTCGCCGAACAGGTCGGTCTCCGTTTCTTCCTTGAAAGTCGTTTCAAGGATTCCAGCTTTGGCGCACCCAATTCCCCACCCGTAGCTAAGGGCAATATCCTTCGCATTTCCGCTGGCATCTTGATGGATGGCGACCAGCGCCGGCATTCCGTTGCCGCTTTGAAATTCGGCGCGGAGACGATGTCCCGGACCTTTCGGGGCAATCATCCCGACGTTCACAAACGGCGGCGGGTCAATAAGTTTGTAGTGGATATTGAACCCGTGTGCAAAGAGCAGGGTCTGATTGGGGCGTAGATAGTCGACCACACCCGAGCAGTAGATTTCCTTCATCGGAACGTCCGGTGTGCAGAACATGAGCACGTCAGCCCATTGGGCCGCCTCCGGAACACTCAGTACTTCCAATCCCGCTTCTTGAGCCTTGACACGTGATTTGCTTTCTGGATGAAGGGCGACGCGTACATCCACGCCATTGTCCTTGAGGTTCAGTGCGTGTGCATGACCCTGAGAGCCGTACCCGACCACGGCGACTTTCAAACTCTTGATCAGGTTCGAATCGATATCTTTTTCGTAATAGATTGTTGCCATTTTGTATTCGTTTAGTGTTCCAAGTGTTTGTGTTTCCCGATTGCACGCACAGCCGCAACTGCGAGAGCGATCACCCCATAGACACCCAATGCCACGCCTGCCCAAAGCAGGCTTAAGAAGAGAATTGGTGGTGAACCACCGACGATGTTTCCCGTTGCAGAGTCAGGTCCCTCCGCCATCCCCAGCGCTCCACCGGCACCAAAAAAGATGCAAGCCAAAGCTAGGGCGCCGCATCCAAGGGCTGCAAGGCGGAGGGGAGCCAAAGTCAATTTATCGGGCCACCTTCAGAGCGCAAGGTCCAGACCGGACGATCTCTAGTTTTTGAAAAGGTGACACGGCACTTAGGAAGTCCGCCACGAGTCTGACGGGTCCTGTGTACTGCAGAACGATGCAGCCAGCTTTGTCGAGTTCAAGCTTTGCCTCAAATTCACTGGCAATTTTCATCAACTTGCCTCGATCCACCCTTTCTGGATCAAAGGAGATCAGCACCACTTCTCGCATGATGCGGTCGTCGGCAGCCAGTTCCTGGACCTCGACGACGGCGACGAGCCGTTCAAGCTGCTTCAAGGCGAATTGGAGCTG
>CAMLEL010000393.1 GCA_946478935.1 uncultured Armatimonadota bacterium | reverse complement strand
AACATTGCAACGCTATGTCCTGCATGCTTGTCATGCGCGTCAGCGTCGTGTGGATCCGATCCATGGCGCATAGGACCATGTTCGTTTTCGTGATGGTGAGAATCGTGCTCGGATTTCATTGATCTCTTCGGCCCTGCGCTATATGCAGGGCCCTATTCGACGGGCTTCGCCTTCCCAACTACATCGATTCTACTGCTCAAGCGGATACACGGGCAGCGAACCTAACCTATTGGCGGCTTTGGAGCAATCTGCGATGCGTGATCCCGAGACCACCGGTTCAAGAACTCGACCGGCTCCATAAAGAGCTGGCCGAGTTCGGTCAACTTGTAATCCACCTTGGGTGGTACGACGGCATGAACGGTCCGGCTGACAAGCCCGCGCGCTTCCAACTCTCTGAGCGTTTGAGTCAGCATCTTTTTTGAAATAACAGGGATTGCTCGGTGCAGTTGACCATAACGGCAAGTTCCAGAGCCCAGGTAATGAAGGACAATTGGAGTCCACTTGTCACCCAAGACATCGACCACCAACTGCATCGGGCAGTCTTGTAAATGGGCGGCTGGGTGCTTTGGCGGGTACCGATTGGTTCCTACTTGCATTGAGTATTTATAGTATCACAAAATGATAGTAGGAACTTAAAGTGCCCTACATTCTAATTAGGGCCTGGGAACGCAAAATGAAAAAACTGATCGGAATCCACCAAAGCTCAAAGATGCACTGGGTCGGCAACGGCTTTCCCGTTCGGTCAGTGTTCGACTACAACGGCCTCGGTCGTGAACTGGACCCATTCTTGATGCTCGACTATGCC
This sequence comes from uncultured Armatimonadota bacterium, assembly GCA_946478935.1. The sequence continues at coordinate 2,094 of CAMLEL010000393.1, read as the reverse complement.
GCTTCCCATGAGTTTGAACCGGGATCGGAAAAGCGGGGAGTAGAGGCGCATCCGCACAAGGGTTTCGAGACCGTAACGATCGTCTTCGATGGCGAACTGGAACATCGCGATTCCACCGGAGCAGGCGGCAAGATCGGTCCTGGTGACGTGCAGTGGATGACTGCCGGCAAAGGAATCATCCATGAAGAGTTTCACTCTGAGTCGTTTGTACGCCAAGGCGGAGGCCTGCACATGCTCCAACTATGGGTAAATCTTCCAGCCAAGGACAAATCAGCCTCACCAGGCTATCAAAGTCTTCTCAGTACAGACATTCCGACCGTTACATTGGCTGATGGCATGGCCACGGCCCGAGTCATCGCAGGCCAAATGGAAGGAGTATCGGGTCCGGCAAAGACCTTCACGCCCGTCCAAGTTTGGGATGTGGTTGCCCAAAATGGCGCCAAGATTCAGCTTCCGCTGCCTGATGGGCAGGTTGCCACCACTCTGATCCTTTCTGGCCGAATTCAGCTCGGAGATGAGCAAGCCGCCGCAGGCGACCTCATCCAGTGGAGCATTGAGGGCGCTGGAGCCGACTTTGAGGCCATGGAGCAAACTCACATGGTCGTACTTGCTGGTGAACCCATCGGTGAACCAGTCGTCGGCTATGGTCCGTTTGTCATGAACTCTCATGATGAGATACGAGACGCCGTGCGGCAGTATCAGGCTGGCGCAATGGGCCGTCTGGATTAACCAGTTCCGGATTGGCGGAAGACCTGCTCCAGCTTCTCGAGCATCCTCCGCCAGCCTTCCCGTGTCTGCGCTTCATAAGCGGCCCAATCTGGATGCAATCCATGATTGAGGGTCAGCCGACAGCCGGATTCGATCGCATCGAATAGGAGTTCCACTCTGGTTTCGTCGCCCGTATCCGGCGGAACCGCGAACGTGAACACGATCCGGTTCGGACGATCCAGCGCTTCGAATCGGCCGCCGTGCGGCACATCCTCTCCACCTCGCCGATCGACCATCAGGAAGCGGCCTCCCACTCGGGCGTCGATCTCGGCTTTGACCATTTCTCCGCTGTCGGTCGCAAAGAAGAACTGCCGTGCAACGGCGGGATTGAGCCAAGCGTCATAGACAGCTTCACAGCCCTCCCGAAACACTCGGGTTACGGTGATCGGAATTGTTTCACTCACAGTTGTTCTAAATGACGTCTTGAGGGGCGGGAAGCGCTGAGGGAGTTCTACTGATGTTCTTGAACTCTTTTCGAACCTTCGCCGCGTCATCCTGTTAATCGTGCCCATCGAACGAACGATAACTTTTGTGGCGATGAGCGGCGTTCGGGTCTATAACGATGCGCTCCGCGAACTGGGTTTAACGTTGCCCGGATTCATCGAGCGCGGCAAGGTGATCGCCTCACTACCCAGCTTGGGTGTCCTCACATTGGCGGGTCATACCCCCGAGGGATGGACCGTCTCCTATCACGAGATCGACGACTTGGCTGACGCCGATAATCTGCCCGAATCAGGTCTCTTCGCCATCTCCTCCTTGACCGCAAGGGTTGAAGATGCCTATCGGGTCGCAAGCGCACTCAGGGCACGGGGAGCCAAAGTGATACTTGGAGGACTGCATGCAAGTGTCCTGCCCGATGAAGCCGCCCATTATGTTGACACCGTAGTGGTAGGAGAAGGTGAATCAATCTGGCGAGAAGTCCTCTCAGACTACGAGTCGGGAGCGTTGAAGAAGCGATACGTGGCGAATCGGAGCCGAGACTTCGAGCCTTGGGCTGTCCCGCGATACGACCTCCTAGATCCCAGCCGGTACAACAGGATCACACTCCAAACGACGCGGGGATGCCCACTCGATTGCAGCTTTTGCGCCGCATCCCGATTGATCAGTCCCTACAAGAAAAAGAGCCACGAACGGATCAGCCAAGAGCTTGACGCGATCGAGGCTATCTGGAAACAACCATTCTTGGAGTTGGCTGATGACAATACCTTTGTTCACAAAGCTTGGTCGCGAGAACTGGTTCAAGTCCTCGCTTCGCGAAAGCTGAAGTGGTTCACAGAGTCGGACATCAGCATTGCCGACGATCTGGATTTGCTGGTTTCACTTGCG
>CAMLEL010000392.1 GCA_946478935.1 uncultured Armatimonadota bacterium | reverse complement strand
AGCTGATGCCCGGCCTCAACGCTTCGTGCGAGTTCGTTCAGCGTGAGAAGAAGGGTGTAGTCATGATCCCGGCGCAAGCCGTCAAGCGCGAAGAAGGCAAAACACTTGTGGAGATCATGCTCCCTGACAAGAAGACGCAAATGCGGGAGATCAAAGTCGGCGTTTCTGGCAACGGAAACCTCGAAGTGATCTCTGGCCTGAAAGAGGGCGAGGTCATTGTAACGAGCAAGATCGACAACCGCCAGATTGAAGAGCAGCAGCGGCGAATGGAGGAAGCGGCGAGCCAACGCAATCCGATGAGCGGTCCGGGCATGGGCGGCAGACGATGACACTCCTCGATAGCCTTGCCAGCGCGGCATCGTCGTTGACCGCCAACAAGCTCAGGTCGATTCTCACGACCCTCGGCGTTATCATTGGCGTTGCCTCGGTCATCGCTATGGTTGGGATCGCGGAAGGGACCAAGAAGCAGTCCCTAGAGCGACTGGAAGCGTTGGGAAGCAACCTCATCTCCGTGATGCCCCAGCGGCGCTGGAACGTAGCGCCTGGCGAGACGCCCAAGACACTTCAAATGGAGGACGTCGAACTGATCCGCCGTTCCGTTCCTACCGTTTCGGCGGTCACCGGCGAAGTGCGCGAAGGCGTAACCGTGAAATTCGGTTCCCTCAACGAGCGGTCGCAAGTGACGGGCGGCCTGCCTGAGATCCAGCAAATTCGCAATGTCAAGCTGAAAGAGGGCAGGTTTTTCACTGAGGAAGAGAACGAAGAGATCGCGAAGGTGTGCGTTCTCGGCTTTGATATTTACGACCGGCTCTTCGGGGACGGGAATTCCGCACTTGGGGCAACCGTCCGAATCGACGGTACGGACTTCGAAGTTATCGGCATTGCCAGCTATAAAGGTGGCGGCGGTTTCATGAACCCTGACGACATGATTTACGCGCCGATTAACACGGTCTTGAGCCGCATCGAGCGAGGGGAGTCGCTCAGTTCGATTTCGGTTCAGGCAGTGAACTCCGACGTCATGCCCTATACGCTCGCCGAAGTGCAGAAGACCCTCGCAAGGGTTCGTCGCGATGCAAGCGGAGAGGAACTATTTAGAGCATTCAACCAGGGCGAGTTGATCGAAACCGCCGAAGAACAATCTCGGATTCTGAGCTTGCTGCTCGCCGGCGTCGCAAGCGTTTCGCTCCTAGTCGGCGGTATCGGCATCATGAATATCATGTTGGTGTCTGTCACCGAGCGAACCAAAGAAATCGGTTTGCGAAAAGCTCTCGGCGCAACGCGGGACGCTCTGTTGAGCCAGTTCCTGCTTGAGAGCGTCATGCTCTGCCTACTCGGTGGCGTCGTCGGTGTGTTGCTCGGCGTGATCGGCGTCAACTTCGTCTCCGGGTTGATGGGCGTCCCACCGGTCATCGTTCCGGGCGGTGTTGTGATCGCATTCGGATTCGCAGCGCTCGTCGGAATCTTTTTCGGCTTCTATCCCGCATACCTAGCAGCGAAGATGGAGCCAATCGAGGCTTTGCGAAGTGAGTAAGCCGGTCATCGAGGTTCGCGGAATCTCGAAGGACTACGAGATGGGCACGATTGTCGTGCACGCCCTGCAGTCCGTCGACCTGACCATAAACGAAGGCGAGTTGGTAGCGATCATGGGGCCGTCCGGCTCCGGAAAATCGACGTTTATGAACGTCCTCGGATGCCTGGATCGGCCCACGTCCGGTTCTTACTTCTTGGACGGCAAAGAAGTTTCCAAACTGAAGGACGATGAGCTTGCTGTCATAAGAAACAAGTTCATCGGCTTCGTCTTTCAGACGTTCAACCTCTTGCCCCGGGCAACTGCCCTTCACAACGTCGAGCTTCCGCTTATCTATGCCTCAGCCCGAGACCGGATCACGCCTTCCAAAGCGGCTTTGGAGCGCGTTGGCCTGAGTCAGAGAATGGACCACCGTCCTAACGAAATGTCCGGCGGGCAGCAGCAGCGCGTGGCGATCGCGCGAGCCATCGTGACCAATCCCGTTCTGCTGCTCGCCGACGAGCCGACAGGAAACCTGGATTCACGCACGACGGACGAGATTTTGGCCCTGTTTCAAGAATTGAATGACGAAGGCAAGACAATCGTCCTCGTCACACACGAAGAAGAAGTCGCTGCGCATTGCAAGCGCGTTATTCGATTCCGCGACGGCAAGATCGTTTCGGACGAAGCCGTGCAAGAACGAATTTTGGCGCAGGTGTAGTTGGTGCCGAAGGCGGGAGTCGAACCCGCACGGGGTCTCCCCCAACGGTTTTTGAGACCGCCGCGTCTGCCATTCCGCCACTTCGGCACCTTGCGGCGTTTCGAGTCCCACAGCCGCCATGGCGTCGTAGATGTCGTTGAACGACCTCATGCCTGTGGGCAGGTTCTCGAGAATCGCCTCTCCGTAATATTTCGTTCGGATGCGCGGATCGAGAATTGCAATAATCCCCTTGTCTTCGCCGTTTCGGATGAGCCGACCGGCGCCTTGGCGCATGAGCATTTTTGCCATCGCAAGGGAATACTCTCGAAAAGGGTCTTTGCCTTCGATTGTCATTGACGCCTGGACCGGTACTTCGAATGGAATTCGTGTGATCGCTACGCACGACAGCGTTTCGCCCGGTGCGTCGAACCCGGTCCAGAACGAACGTAGTGCAAAGAGTGAGGCACGCGTGTTCTTCTTGAACATTTCGCCAATCGTTCCTGCTCCAGATTTTCGTTGAACGTAGACGGGTAAATCTTCTGGCAAATTAATCCGCTCCAACACACCTTCCATTTCTGCACGGCTATGAAAAAGAGCGAGGGTTTTACCGCCAAGCGCTTGCATGATCAGTTCGATTTCTCGCGCGAGTGCAGAGTAGTAAAGGGCCTCGGCCCCTTCCTTTCGCACGGCGACGGGATCGGGCA
>CAMLEL010000391.1 GCA_946478935.1 uncultured Armatimonadota bacterium | reverse complement strand
GGATTTGTACAACCCCGCTTGAAGACTTTTCAGTTCCATAGCTGCTAACTTGCACAAAATCGACGACCGATATGTCAGACAGCAGGCGGCTGAGATCGGAAAGAAAATGGAAAGACCCTTTCAATACGCCCAGCATGAGGACTTGGGTTTCACCGTAATCCTGCCTAATCAAAGAAGCCAGTTCCGCGACTTTCGCTTGGATGGCTTCCGAGGATAGAAGGGGCTCGAGCCGATGCGGTTGCAAGGCAAGAAGTTACCCCAGACCGGGTCCCTCTATTCTCTCACCCAGACCTGTCAAAATTTGAAAACGGAATGAAGTCTTCCCAGGATTTAGGACTCAACTCGCTTCTCGCCCATTACGGGGAAGAACAAAAGGACCAGGGCGCAGTCGTTCCGCCCATTTACCAAACTTCCCTTTTCGTGTTTGACACGATCGAACAGTTCGTGAGCGGAATTGAAGGAAATCCGCAGGGCCCTCCTTACCATTACAGTCGGATTGGAAATCCAACCGTTGATCTTGCCGAGAGAAAGATCGCCAAGCTGGAGGGCACGGACGCCTGCAAACTTTTCGGGACGGGCCAGGGCGCGATCACCGCGGCTATCCTCAGTTGCGTTGCCGCAGGCTCCCACGTCGTCGCCGTCGGCACTTGCTACGGGCCCACCCGGCTTCTTCTGTCCGAATACCTCGCAAAATTCGGCCTCGCCGTGACGTTCGTTTCCGGAACAGATGCTTCCCAAGTGATAGACGCAATCCGACCAGAAACCACCCTTGTGTATCTGGAATCGCCCTCCAGCCTGCTATTTTGGATGCAGGATGTTCCGGCCATAACGAGGCACTGTCGGGAGAAGGGCATCCCAACGGCGATCGACAACACGTACTGCACCCCCGTCTTTTGCCGACCCGCTGAGTTGGGCGTCGACATCGTCATTCACAGCGGCACCAAGTACCTGGGCGGCCACAGCGACCTGTGTGCCGGCGCGGTCTGCACCAATCAAGACCGCATCAACCGGCTTAGCCGACTGGAAGTCAATCTACTCGGCTCCATCCTTGCGCCGTTTCCAGCCTGGCTCTTGACTCGCGGTATGAGAACGCTGGGTATCCGGATGGCTCGCCACCAAGAGACCGGAAACATTGTCGCCGGATGGCTGGAAACGCAGCCGCAGGTCGACAGGATCACCCACCTAGGATTGGATTCATTCCCGCAAAAGGAGCTATTCCGCAGTCAAATGAGCGGCTCTGGATCCTTGTTTATGTTCGAACCCAAAAAACAGGACAAGGAACGCATCATCCGGTTTGTCGAAGCGCTGAAACTGTTCCAAATCGGTGTTTCCTGGGGCGGCTTCGAGAGCCTCGCGGTCCCAATCCAAGTCCAACCCGACGGCTGGACAGAGCCTCGCTGGATCGTCCGGCTCTTCTGCGGATTGGAGGAGCCCGAAGACCTGATTGTCGATCTCAAGCAGGCGCTGGTACACCTTTAAGGCGCACGTACAGCATCGAATAGCAGGGCCACCACCGAAAAAATCGTCGTGGCCAAGGCGGCATGCAGATACAAGGGGATAAAAACGCCCGAGACTGCGAAAAATGCCGCTGCGAATAGCATCGTTCTCGACTTCGGGCTGAATGCGATGCCCCGACGGATTTGATGCCCCAAGAAGCGATCGCCAATCGTCCAAACGATGACCGCCGTCAATACGAATCCAATGAAGGTCGGAGAGAGTAGGAAGGCGATCTGCTCCGCACAGTTGAATTTCTCGACCTGCGAATAATGCCGCACAAGGTGGTTGGGAGCAAAGGTCAATCCGGGCCAAAAGAGCGCTGCTCCGAGTCCGACTATCAAGGCAACTGGCAGAGCCAAAGCGAATCGGCTGATCAGCGGCCGACCGATTGCGGCAATCGTCAAGGGGACAGCGCCCAGCATCAGTGGGAACGAAATCCAGTTCGTAGAGCCCAGGAGGAAGAGCACTCCCTTAATGGCAATGAGTCCCCACACGATCCTCGCCACCGAATGATCCGAAAACAGAAAGTTGGCGCCGACCGCATACGCTGCCAGCGCACCGAAAGCTTCAGGACTGACTGGCGCTCGATGAGGTCCCAGGGTATGACTGAACATTGACCAGACCGGATCGATTCCGGCGCAAACTCCCAATCCAATAGCGAAGGCTCCCCAAAGAGGATGCACATTCGCCACGATCTTGCCAACCAAGACTTCCACTAACTTGCTCGCTGCAAGCAAGGTGACCAGGCATATGGCCAAAATCGCGGGCCAGTAGTCCAACCCAGATTCATGCGCCATTTGGCCCGCAAGGATGATGGCTGCCGGACCGATTGCCACCCCCCGAAGAAGGACTTCACCTAACCGGCTGAATTGCTCGCGCAGGATTGCAAACACGGCGAATCCAAGCGCATAAATCGTCGCCATGGCCAGCAGGAATAGGGCGATCGGGGCCGATTCATGTCCGAAGGTCAGCCATCGATCAGGCATCTCCCTAAGGATCGGCTGCCAGCCGAACCGATCAGGGTCAGCCAGCAGCGCCATGGCCCGATTCGCCCGGAGCAGGCCCGGAACTCGAACCGCGGAATCGATGGGAGCTCCCGATCGCCAGCCACTGCCCATGAGCCAGCAGCGACTCCACATATCCGGTCCGGATTCGGGAAGTTCGACGACAAGCACCCTTCCGCCCGCCTTCTCTTCCAATTCGGCGATTTTGTCCCACGGATTCGGGCCCGTTGAGATGGCGACGACAAGAGCGGACGTTGGCCAATCTTCCGAACCGGAGATTGTGTTGACCTTGCTGCGAGCGAAACCGGCAACCAACGCGGCTGGCGGGGCCACACCTTCGTCGGCCATAACTTTGGGAAATCGACCCCTCAAATGGTCTCTTGCGGCTGCGAAGTATCCCCGCGATTCCCAAATGGC
>CAMLEL010000390.1 GCA_946478935.1 uncultured Armatimonadota bacterium | reverse complement strand
GGTCTGATGGTGAGTTTGCGAGTTTGGTAACGCGCGGCACGATCGAAATCGAGCATATGTTCAAGCCGGGGCGATACCGCATTCGGATCCGTGCATTTGAAGACCATGCCGGTCCGGAAAATGCCCGGATGCAGCTTTCCGTTGCCGGCGCCAGAGTCGATGAGTTTCAGGTCGCCGCGCGCCGTCGCAATCCCGGCTTTTATGAGGCTCCGATTTCCACCGCAGGAGGGAAGTTTGTACTCGGCGTGACGTTTATGAACGACTACTACGTGCCAACGAATGCGGCCGGTAATCGAGATCGGAATCTCTTTGTCGATTCGGTAGAGATCATTGGTCCGATCGGTGGTGTGGAATCCGTTCCGGCGAGCCATCGGCGGATCATTCCAAGTCCGCCTGCACCGGGTAAGGAGCGTGAGCATGCGGCGAGACTTCTGCGCAATTTCGCTTCCCGGGCCTATCGGCGGCCCGCGACGACGGAAGAAGTGGATCGCCTTGTGGCAATTTACGACATGGCGGCCAAGTACAAAGAGCCGTTTGAGCGTGGCATCCAACTGGGCGTACAGGCAACACTGGTTTCGCCGAATTTCCTTTTCCGGGCGGAAGTAGATCCAAAAGCGAGTCCGAAGGCAACGCGGAGTCTGAACGGCTATGAACTCGCGAGCCGACTCTCTTACTTCCTGTGGAGCTCCATGCCCGATGATCGGCTGTTGATGCTGGCAGCAGACGGGACGCTGAGCAAGCCTTTGATTCTCAAGCAAGAAGTTCGTCGGATGCTGAAGAGTCCGAAAGCCAATGCATTGGGTGATAACTTTGCCGAGCAGTGGCTGACTTTGCGCAAGTTAGGGATCATTCATCCTGATCCGAATCGATATCCAACCTTCACACCGGCTCTCAAAGCAGCGATGGCTCAGGAAACGCTCCTGTTCTTCAATGCGGTCGTTTCTGAGGATCGATCAATTCTGGACTTTCTGTCCGGAAAATTCACCTACTTGAACGAGCAACTTGCGCGACACTATGGTATTCCAAATGTAAGCGGGAACCAGTTCCGGAAGGTGCCGTTGACTGATCCCGAGCGGGCGGGAATTCTCTCTCATGCGAGCATCCTAACGGTGACTTCCAATCCAACGCGGACTTCACCGACGAAGCGCGGGAAGTGGATTCTGGAGCAGATCCTGGGTACGCCGCCACCCCCTCCTCCACCGGGGGCGGATGTGCTTGTTGGAGAATCGAAAGATATCACAGCCAAGAGCCTTCGAGAAAAGATGGAGGAGCATCGATCCAAGCCGGAATGTTCGACCTGTCACGAGAAGATGGATCCTTTGGGATTCGGATTGGAGAATTTCGATGCGATTGGGGCTTGGCGCACGCAAGAAGATGGAGTGCAAGTGGATGCAAGCGGCGAACTGCCAGATGGGAGAAAGTTCAGCGGTGCGGCAGAGCTTCGCGCATTGCTGATGAAAGACAAGGCTCTGTTCGTCCGGTCCTTTAGTGAAAAGCTGCTCACTTATGCCTTGGGAAGGGGCCTGGGAGTCGCTGACCGGTGCTATGTGGATGAAGTCACTGAGTCTGCGACTCGCGGGAGTTACAAGTTTTCTGCAGTCGTCGAGGCTATTGTGCTGACGGATGCGTTTAGAATGAGAAAGTCGAAGTAAAGATGTCGCGATAGGGAAAAGGATGAAGTCGATCGATCGTAGGACGTTTCTAAAGGGGCTGGGCACCTCAATGGCCCTGCCTTTGCTTGAAGGCATGTCGCCATTGTATGGCTTGGCCCAATCCGCGCCGAGTGGGCCGATGCGCATGGCATTCATGTTTGTGCCAAACGGTCTCAGCATGGAACATTGGCGTCCGACAAGCGAGGGCGCGGGCTATGCGTTACCGTCTCTGCTTGAGCCGCTCAAGGGGCTGCGTGGCGACTTCTCAATTCTCTCTGGCCTCAGTCAGGACAATGCCGCGGCCCTCGGAGATGGTCCAGGCGACCATGCGCGATCGACGGCGTGTTGGCTAACTGGCGTGCACCCCAAGAAGACTGCTGGCTCGGACATCCGAAACGGAATTTCCGTGGATCAGGTCGCGGCGCAAAAGATAGGGAACAAGACACCGTTTCCGTCACTGGAAATTGGCTGTGAGCGGGGAGCGTTGGCAGGTGATTGCGACTCGGGGTACAGCTGCGCTTATTCCTCCAACGTGTCGTGGCGGTCGGAGACGACTCCGGTAGCCAAGGAAGTGAATCCGAGGCTTGTTTTCGAGGCCGGGGAAGCCCAGTCGCGGGCTCGTCGCGACCTGTTCAATCAAAGCATTTTGGACATGGTGATGGAAGACGCCACTCGCCTGAAAGCTCGCCTGGGCAAGCGTGATCAGGGCAAGTTGGACGAGTATTTTCAGGGTGTCCGCGAGATTGAGGAGCGGATTGTCCGAATGGAGCTATTAGGCAAGGATGTGGCCTTGGCTTCGGCGCAAAAACCAACGGGCATTCCGCCAGATTATGGTGAGCACATTCGACTGATGGGCGACATGATGGTGCTGGCGTTTCAAGCCGATTTGACTCGCATCTGCACATTCATGTTCGCGAATGACGGCAGCAACCGGAGTTTCGGATTCATCGGAGTGCCGGAGGGCCACCACGATATGTCGCACCATGGCATGGATCCAAACAAGCTTGAGCGCAAGCGCAAAATCGACTTGTTCCAAACGCAACAGCTGGCATATGTGCTTCAACGCCTCAAGGATACGAAGGAAGGCGACTCCAACCTGTTGGACAACAGTCTAATTGTCTTTGGAGCGGGAATCAGCGACGGCAACCGGCATAATCACGACGACTTGCCAATCCTGCTCGCGGGAAGGGGCGGAGGCTCGTTCAAACCTGGCCGACATATGGTGTACCCCAACCATACTCCGCTGAACAATTTGTTCCTCTCGATG
>CAMLEL010000389.1 GCA_946478935.1 uncultured Armatimonadota bacterium | reverse complement strand
CAGCGGTTGTTCGACTGGACGGGCTACTACGGCTCTAAACTAATCGGTCACAACCATCCAGGGCTTTATGAGCCAGCATACGTTGAGCGTCTGGTGCGTGCGGCCAACAACAAGGTTGCGAACCCAGACTTCCTCACGGCCGAGTGTTTGGATTACTACCGCCTCCTGCACCGCGTCGGTCCGAAGTTCATGCGGGAATCCGGCTCAATGGAGGTTTACGCAGTGAACTCGGGCGCGGAAGCAGTCGAGAACATGATGAAGTATCTGGTGGCCAAGTTCAACCAGAAGAAACTGAAACAGGGCAAGGTGGCCAGTCATCGGCGCTTCCTTTACTTTGACCGGGCATTTCACGGTCGGACTGTCTTTGCGCTTGGGGTCACCCAGACGATGGATCCAGTGGCCACCAAGGACTTTCACGGACTGTCCTCCACGGGGAATATCAAGCTTCCCTTTCCTGCCTACCTCGACGAAGACGGATATGACGTGAATTTGGCGAACGCCCGTCAAGCGCTCGGACAAGTCGAAACGGCGCTGTCGCTCATGGCGGACGAAATCGTGGGCATCATCGTTGAGCCAATCCAGGGTGCAGGCGGTCACCGAGTTGCCGTGAAAGAGTTCTTTCAAGGTCTTAGTGAGCTTTCGAATCGATTCGGCGTGTATCTCGCTTTCGACGAAGTTCAAACCGGCCTGGGAGCGACGGGCGAGATGTGGGCGATCGACCACTTTGACTTGCCCTACGCTCCCATGGCGGTCGCAACCGGGAAGAAGTTTGGCGCCGGAGTCGTTTATATGCGTGAACCGTTGGACGATATCGGGGTTCTGGATTCTACGTGGGGTGGGACTCTGGCGGATATGGTGCGCGTGGTCCGTGAGGTGGAACTCATCGAGGAAGAGCGACTCATCGAGGCGGCTGCACAAAACGGGACGTACCTTGCCGACCAGTTACGAAAACTCGTGGAGAATCATCGACCCGTGACTTCAAACGTGCGCGGCCTCGGGTTATATCAAGGCTTCTCTCTCGATACGCCAGCTCGCAAGTCCTTGGTCATTGAAAAAGCGAGAGAGGAGTTTGGACTGTTATTGCTGGGCGCTGGCAACCGTTCGGTGAGATTGAGGCCAAACTTGAGCGTTACATGTCAGGACATCGATGAACTGATCGAGCTTTTGGACAGGTGCCTCCAGGCAACAAAATAGCCGGTCGAGAAATTTCTCGACCGGCTTTCGAACCGTTACTTGGATCCCAATCCAGGATTGGTGCCGTTCGGGTTCTCTTGGATTCCCAATTGCTGCGCTCCCGGCGTTTGGCCGGAAGCCGAGTTCGTCGGAGCAATCGTGTTGGAGGCCGGAGCAGCGGCGTTGGCCGCCGGGTCTTCACCCTTCGAGCATCCGATTGCGAAAACGGCGAGCAGCGAAGCGCTGAGCGACGCAAGAATTAGGTTCTTTTTCATTTACTCGGCATCCCACATATACTTGGTGATGTCGTTAACCACGGTCAGGTTCTGATTCTGAGTCTTGCTGTAGTTGGTACCAGCGGCGAGTTTTCCTGGCGGGAACGTCTTGGCATGGCCATCGGCGAACGTCGCGACGATCTGACCGCTCTTGCGAACTGTCGTACCATTGGTCAGGTGACCTTCCGCTTCAACGGTCCGCGTCTCGCTGGAGATTGAACCGATTCCCCAAGAAAGGAGGCCGGGACCACAGAGTGATTGTGGATTTCGACCGGTGTAGCCTCCGCCCGGGCATGCGGGCACGCCATTCGCGAACGAAGTGATGATGACGAAGTCAGCTGTTCCCCACCACCATTCTGGGCCGGACCAGCCGGTGCGCTTGGAAACCATGAACACGGTGTCCGCAACGTTAGCGAGCGAAGTCTGGGAGATCGGGTTCCACGTAATGGTCGGGCCTCCGTAGTAAATGCCGGGGCTGTGAACTTGCCAGGCATAGGTGTACTGCGGAGAGTAAAGGAACGCGTTATTGGGATTTGAGAATCCAGGATTGGTCCAGGACGTCAACGGGTCAGCGTACAGTTGCAAGGACTTCATGTACGGCATCATATTGGAGGTCCAGGGTCGAATGCCGTATGCGGTGGCAGTCGCATCAGGGAAGCCGACCAAGATCTGGACGTCATCATAATCGGCTGAATACATGATGGCCGCAGTGGTCATCTGCTTGGCATTGCTGATGCTTGCGGCACCCTTTGCCGCAACTTTCGCTTGCGCGAACACTGGGAAGAGAATCGCCGCGAGAATCGCGATGATGGCTATAACAACGAGCAACTCAATGAGTGTAAATGCTCGATTTCGGCGCATAAAAATTTCACCTCAACGTAGTCAGGTCCAATCACTGTGGTGACTCGACCCAACACTATTCTAAAGCAATTTTCGTTCCTTGTGAACTTTTTGTGATAGTTTCTCGTCGGCGGTGCCCTTTCGAGGCTCTTAAACAGAAAGGGCGAGCCAGAGGCTCGCCCTTTCGTGATTCGTGGAAGGACTTACCCGCCGCCGCCAAGTTTGGATCCCGCCTGCACGGTATCCGCATTGGGATTGGAGAAGTGTCCACCTTGGGTGGCCGTAGGCGTTCCGCCGGAAGCAGCAGGAGCGCCTGGCGTTCCACCTTCGACGTTTGCCGTGGGGTTACCCATCGCAGGATCACTCACGTCAGCATCTTTGCTGCAGCCAACAATTCCGATCGAGAGCACGATGATAGGAAGGAAGAATCTTTTCATCTACTCGAGGTTATCCCACATGTACTTGGTGACATCAACGAGCGCGGTAGTAGCCGACGTTCGAGTTGGAGTCCAGTTGGTACCAGCGGCGAGGCGACCAGGGGCCATCGTTGAAACGTGACCATCCGCGAAAGATACGATCGTTTGACCGGACTTTCGAACGGCGACACCCGCGGTGAGCGCACCTTCAGTAATGTC
>CAMLEL010000388.1 GCA_946478935.1 uncultured Armatimonadota bacterium | reverse complement strand
ATGACCCATGCGCCTTATGCTTTGGACAAGGCTAGGTCAGGTTATCGAATGGGCAATGGCACCCTGCTCGACCTCATGATTCACGACGGTCTCTGGGACCCATATCACAACGTTCACATGGGCACTTGTGGGGATAAGACTTCCCGCGAATTCAACGTTACTCGAGAGCAACTCGACGCATTCGCTGCCGAGAGCTATCGCCGAGCCCAAGAGGGGCAAGAATCAGGGCGGCTTGCCGAGGAGATCGTTAGTGTATCGGTTCCCCAGCGGAAAGGAGATCCGATCGTCATATCGCAAGATGAGGAACCCGGTAAAGGCGACCCTTCCAAGTTGAGTGGACTACGAGCCGCTTTTGACAAGGAAGGAGTGACAACCGCGGGGAATGCAAGCTCGATCAACGATGGCGGCGCAGCGATGATCGTTTGTGCCGAGTCCGAAGCCGATCGGCGTGCATTGAAGCCGCTCGGTCGAATCGTTGCTTACTCCCAGCATGCCCAAGAGCCCGAATGGTTTACCACCGCGCCCGCAGCCGCCATTCAAAAACTGCTCGAGAAGCAGGGACTCGGAGTGGGCGACATCGACCTGTTCGAGGTGAACGAGGCGTTTTCTGTCGTGGCGATGGTCGTCGCTGACAAGGTCGGCATTCCGCACGAGAAAATGAATGTGAACGGTGGTGCGGTCGCCCTCGGCCATCCCATTGGCATGACAGGCACGCGATTGATCCTCACCGCCCTTTACGAGCTTCGACGCCGTGGCGGCAAGTATGCCGTCTGCTCCCCCTGTATCGGTGGTGGAGAAGCCACGGCGGTGCTGGTCGAAGCGATCTAGGGCTTTACTCAGGACCGTCGGCCTCGATCGCGGAAACGGGTTCCACGCGCTTGGCTCGACGGTTCATCGCTCGTTTGACATATTCGGACTCGGGCATCGCAAGAGCTTTGGTAATGAAGTAGTAGGCCCAGGCGCCGAGCATAAATACACCGAATACAATTCCCAACGTCTGCCACTTGATGCCGGCAATGCTTTGACCAAGGGGGCTGTAGGCAACGCCTGACGCGACGAGGATCAGGGGAATGCAGCCTACCAATGACTTGGCGGCGGTAACAAGCAGGCCCCTGCCGTCCAAGCCCCCAATTCTCGGAGCAACCGCAAGGGAAAGGGCAATGACGAGGGCAATGGCTGAGATCGAGCCTGCCAGAGGCAGGGCTCGATACTCCAAGCCAAGCGCCTGCAGCAGGTAGATCAAGCCGATGAACACTCCGGTGGTGAGGGATCCCAAGACGATCGGTGTGACCGTGTTTTGAATTGCAAAGAAGCCGCGCATAAGAACCGGATGCAAGCACCAGGCCGGAATTCCAATCGCGAAGTACCGCAGACATTCCGCCGTGTAAGCGGCGTCTGTGGGAGTGAACTTTCCATGCAAGTACATCGCACCCACGATTTGCGGCGCCATGATGAACATGAGGACTGAGATCGGAATGGTCAGATAAAGGACCGTCCGCATGGTGTAGTTGAGCTGGCTACGGTACTTGTCCATCTGCTGAAGTGCATAGAACTGGGTGAGGGCAGGAAAGACCGCGATTGCGAGTGATTGCCCGAAAACTCCGAGCGGGGCTTGCATCAGCTTATTGGAGATGTCCAGGTAGGTGACCATTCCCGAGCCGTAGAATGACCCGTACGCACTCATAATCAGCGAGTAGACGCCGGGCAGGGACAAACCCAGGACCACAGGCAGCATCAGCTTGAAAACTTTCTTAACTCCGGGATGCTTCAGGTCTAACGAAGGCTTGAATCGCACTCCGATGTGCCTCATGGCGAGGAATGGAATGACGATATTGCCCAGGAATGCGCCAATAAGCGCTCCCCAGGACATTCCGATCACGCCCGGGGTGACGAAGTAGGAAAGCACCAGCGCACCGAAGATGATGCCGATGTTGTAAACGTTCGGGCCCAGACCGGGGACAGAGAATTTCTGGTGCGCGTAAAGCGTTCCGAACATGATGCCGCCGATGAAGAATGCGAACTGTGCGGGAAGGACAATTCGGCTCATCTGGACGATGTATGGAATGAATTCCGCATCGGTCCCTGGGGCAATCAGGTGGCTCAACGGATATGCGAAGATCCACGCGGCGATGATGAAACCGATCACGAGGATCGACATGAAGGTCGTCACGACGCTGAAGATGTGCCACGCCTCACGTTCTCGCTCGGTGTGAAGGTACTCGCTAAAAACGGGGATGAACGCAGAACTCAGCGCGCCTCCGGCGATAAGAAAGAAAAGGAGATCGGGGATTTTGAACGACTGGAAATAGGCGTCGGTGAAGCCACCCGTTTCGAACTTTCCGGTGATGATCGCGTCCCTCACCAAGCCCAAAACTCGGCTCAAGAGGAGGCTCACGATCATGATGAGGCCCGCACGGGCGACATTGGGGTTGCGGGTTGGAGGTGCCGGAGCCACTGGGCTGGATTAAACCCGACCGCGCACAAAAAAGCCCGGAGAAGGTCCTTCTCCGGGCTTCCTGGCTTGCGGACTGTTAAGTTATAGCGCCCGATTGATCATGTCTACGAATCGGTCTTTCGGTGCGATTCCGACATGCTGGTCTACGACTTGGCCGCCCTTGAAGACAAATACAGCTGGGATACTCATGACTCCGTATTCAGTCGCCAAATCAGGATCTGAGTCGACATCCACCTTGAAAACCTTGGCGCGACCGTCGAAGTCTTTGGCGATCTCCTCGATCGAAGGACCGATCGCTTTGCAGGGGCCGCACCATTCCGCCCAGAAGTCCACCAGGACCGGGACGTCCGACTTGAGAACCTTGTCTTCGAATTCGGTTGTGGTTACCCCTAAGTTTGATGCCATCTATATTTTCTCCGTGTTCAATTTGATGTGGGAGGTATACCCCACATAGCTTGTATACGAAGAGTCTGAAATATTACGTCCTTGGGTGTGACTTTCGGGCCTG
>CAMLEL010000387.1 GCA_946478935.1 uncultured Armatimonadota bacterium | reverse complement strand
ACGGCTACCGGCTGTTGTCGCTCGATTACTCCCAGATCGAACTTCGAGTCTTGGCTCATATGTGCGACGAACCCGCGCTGAAAACCGCCTTTGAGGAACATGAAGATGTGCACACCGTGACGGCCCAGAAAATGTTTGGCCTCGGTGACCAGCCCGCAAACAAGGATCAGCGACGATTGGCCAAGATGCTCAACTATGCGGTGCTGTACGGCGTAAGCGAATTCGGCTTGGCGCAACAGCTTGGCGGAGGATTCTCGGTCGCTGAGGCTAAGGAATTGATCAAGACCTATAACGAGCGGTTTCCTGCCGTCAAGGGTTTCACCGATGGAATCGTCCAAGAAGCACGGTCCAAAGGTTTCACACGGACCTTGCTAGGGCGACGACGCTACTTCCCAGACATTCACGCACCCAAAATCATGGAGCGTAAAGCCGCGGAGCGTCAAGCGATGAACGCACCGATTCAAGGCACCGCAGCCGACATGCTGAAGTTGGCCATGATTGAGGTTCGAAAGCGAATTTCTGGAACCCAGACGCGTATGCTGCTCAATGTCCATGACGAACTGGTTTTCGAACTCGCGATGGGTGAGGACGGGTTGGTCGAACCGATTCGCGAGGGAATGGAGTCAGCGCTCCCTCTGGAGGTTCCCGTGGAGGTCGACGCAAAGATCGGTCCGGATTGGAATGAAATGACGGCCATTGGCCGACCATGAAGCGCCATTCGTTGTGGACAAAAATCTTCCTGGGGACTTTGGGATTCTCGATCTTGGGCTTGGCGCTCGTCAGGTTCACGCAACTTGATCCGGGCCCGATCCAGCCCCTCGCGTCGGCCATTCTGCTGGTGAGCGGATTTCTTGCTTTGGCTCAGCTGGCCCATTGGACGCGAACCGTCGCGGTGCTGGTGCTTGGTGTCGCGGCAGAGCTTCTCGGCCTATACACCGGCGTTCCTTTTGGAGCATACGAGTACACCACGCATTGGCAGCCTACGATCGTTCTGCCCGGAGGAAAGGTGTTTCCGCTCCTCGTTCCACTGGGCTGGTTTCTGATCACCGGTGGAGCCGCTATCACTCTTCGGCCATTACGTCGGCAAGCCTGGATTGTCGCACCGATTTTGGCGACATTGATCGACTTCTTTATGGAGCCCGTTATGACCGAAAAGCTGCACTATTGGCGCTGGGTCGAATCAGGACCGCTCCCGGGCGGAGCTCCATGGATGAATATGCTGGGTTGGTTCATCACGTCAATGGCTGCAACGATGATTCTCGGAAGCGATAAGAAGCAACAAACTGAAGGGGCGGTTTGGATTCTGGCCGGGTATGTCGTGCTCCTGGCGACGATTTGGCTTATGGCTCCGTCTTCTCGCTAGATTCGATCTCTTTTTGAATCTTTGGATTGATTTCAAAGGATCCGTCTGATTGCATCTTCGAGGCTCGACGTTTCCGATTCAGGCGTTGGTCACCCTTGCTGCCTTGCGGCTTTCCATCATCGCAAGGCATGGTTTCCCGTCCCCAGTCTGTGCCGGTCTTCGGCATCTTGTTTGACTCGGAATTCACTTCTGTGCTGTTCACGGTAATACCCCCGTCGATCGCCCGTTGGCGATCCGTTTCATGCAGACGCCAATGCCTGCTCCCGTGGCGATGTTCAGTGATGACCCTGCATAGAAATGGTGTAAAAACTCTTCGTGGCCAAGCATGTTGTGGTGATTGGGGCGGGTCTTGGCGGCTTATCGGCAGCGCTCCGCCTGGCTCATTTGGGGCACCAGGTCACGGTATTGGAACGAACCGACCAAATCGGAGGGCGAAATCGACGCCTATCCATTGGCGCATCACGATTCGATGCAGGTCCGACCCTCGTGATGATGCTAGCCCCATTTCGTCGACTGTTTGAAGATGTCGGCGAGCGATTGGAAGATCACCTGGATTTGATTCGATGCGAGCCAAGCTATCGTGTCTTCTTTTCTGATGGGGCCCGAGTCGATGCCACCGCTGATCTGGTTGGGATGCGACAAGAGATCGCCAGACTGGCACCGGGAGACGCCGAAGCACTACCCAGATTTCATCAAGACTTGGCGGCTTTGTATCGTGATGCCATCCCTAATTTTGTCGAGAGAAACTTCAACTCGGCCGCCGACTTTTTCGGACCCGACACGATCCGACACGCCTTGCGCCACGGAATGCTGGGCAACCTGCATAAGAGAGTCGCACGGTACTTTGAGGACCCTCGAACTCAAATGCTTTTTAGCTTCCAGGCAATGTACTTGGGGCTATCTCCGTTCGAAGCGCCCTGGGTTTATTCGACCCTGACCCACATGGAGCTGGCAGAAGGCATCTACTACTTTCGCGGAGGGGTGGCGAGTTTGTCCGAACGGATCGGCGCGCTTGCCGTTCGAAAGGGGGCGAAGATTCGATTGAGTACCGAGGCCTGTGCAATCGAGCGGGATACGGTTCGCACGACCAGCGGCGAAAGCATTCGAGCGGACGCGATCCTTTGCAACGCTGACCTGCCGTACGCTCGGGCTGAGCTTGAACACCGTCCGGTACCCAAAAGTTGGAAGTACTCCTGTTCAGCGCTCATGCTGTACCTCGACTACAGAGGCTCGATTCCAGAACTCCTTCACCACAACGTCTTCTTCTCATCTGACTACCGGAAAACGTTTAAGGACATCTTCACCGATCTTCAGATTCCGGCAGACCCGGCATTTTATGTTTGCGCTTCTTCAAAAACTGATCCGGAGCAAACAACTCGCGGAAATGAGAACTTGATGATTCTCATACCCTGTCCAAATCTCAATCGCCCGTGGCGCCCGGATGATCACCAGAGCCTACGATCAGCGGTGTTCGCTCGACTGGCCGCGGAAACATCCTTTCGATCGGAACAGATTGCGGCTGAGGGGTCTATGTCACCGATCGATTGGCAAGACCAGCTGAATTTGGCCAAGGGAGCAGCTTTCGGCCTCTCGCACCACCTCCGGC
>CAMLEL010000386.1 GCA_946478935.1 uncultured Armatimonadota bacterium | reverse complement strand
CATTCCATAATTTTAGCTTGGTTGGGTGACTTGCTGTTCCTATGCCATGGACCCTACCAAGGGCTCCAAAAAAAGCGCGGATAGTTTTCAGGCTCATCGTCGCCTTCAATAAAGGCGGCCAACAGTTTGCCAATCCAAGGTCCAAACTTAAATCCGTGACCGCTGCAAGCGCTGGCAAAGAATCCACGCTCGCCAATTCTTCCCATAAGAAAATCTTCATTTGCGGTACTCGTATAGACACAGCCCTTCGCAAATGAAACCGAAGCTTCTACGAGTCCAAATCGTCTCGCGACGGTCTCCACGATCAAATCGCAGTGCTCGCTGCTCGGAGTCCGGTCGAGGTCTGCAGGGGTCAATTGTCGGCCAAGTTCGTGGACTCCCACTTTGAAGTCGACTCGGTCCGGCTCTGTCGGGAATCCGTAAATTCCCAGCGGTCCGTCCTCGATCCACACGCATCCGTCTCGGGGCTCTGGGCATTTGACATAGCCAAATGTCTGGAGCGTCGTTTGCACTGGTACGTCGACAAACTGCCCAATCCAAGGTCCTGGGCAAATGATAAAGGCATCGAAGTCTTGCTCGAGTCGCTCCCATTCGACTGGATGGTCGGTCAAGATGACGCCACCCAATGACCGCAGCACCCGCAGGTTGGCTTGGATTGCGCCACGGGCATCGACCCAACCGGCTTCACGTGAATAGATGCCAATCTCGTCCGATTTCAGCCGAACTTCTGGCAGGACTTTGACAGCTTGAGCACGTTCAAGGATCTCATAGTCGACCCCAACACTCGCCAATCCATGGATCATCGAGGTGACGTTCGGAGCATTCGACGAGCCAAAGTAAAGGAGACCGACTTCATGCAACAGCTTTTGATCCGCATGCCGCTCTAACTCAGCCCAAAGGGGATAGGCCCGGGTCATGCAATCCGTGTAAAAGGCATCGGGATAAGCCTTGCGGACAATACGGGAGTTTCCGTGTGAGCTTCCCAGGTCGTGGCCCAGATCGAACTGCTCAAAAAGCGCAACGTCGTGACCAGCGATTGCGGCGTATCTCGCCGCGCTTGAACCGCAAATTCCTGCTCCCACAACTGCAATTTTCAAGTTGCCCCCTGGAAAGTCGATTATGGTCTCAAAAAAAAAGGCCCCCGAGAAACTCGGGGGCCTTGTGAAATCGGTGTTCCTATTCGGCTGGCGTATCAGCCTTCTTGGTGGACTTCTTGGCAGCCGGCTTCTTCTCGCCCTCGGTCTTCTTAGCGGCTACCTTCTTTGGTGCGGCTGGCTTTTCTACAGGCGCAACCTTCTTTTCGGCCTTGTTCGTTCCTTTCTTAGCCTCGCGGATGGCATCCTTGATGACCTGCTCCTTGCGGTGCCGTCGCTTCCGAATTTCTTTGTTCTTAACTCGCATAATGCTCCTAGTCGCCCAAAGGGCGTAGTTCCCCTAGAATACCCGGTGTCATAGGTTCCGGATTCGGTTGAGGTCCTCATGGGTCGGAGCAGCGACCCCTACATGGCTAACCACGGCCGCTGACGTCTGCGCTGCCAGTTCGAAAATCTCGGGTGTGAACCCACGAGCCGCCATGCCTAGGGCCACGGTTGCGATGGTCGTGTCGCCTGCGCCAGCGGTGTCGAACACCTCGACTTTCTGCGGCGGAACGTAGAATTGGTCCGTCCACATGCCGAATTCACCTAGCGTGATCAAGATGTGGTCGATTTGGTGATCGCTCGCAAGCTTCAAGGCTGCTTCACGGGGCTTCGCGCTGATGCCCACACCGTTGGATTGTCGAACCAACTCACGTTCGCCAACCGCTTCAGCGGCCTCTTTCGCGTTCAGGGACACAAGCGCTGCACCGGTATATCCGGCCAAGCTGGCGGGCTTTGCATTCGCAACCACCGCCACACCTCTTTCTTGCGCCAATCGAATCGTGTTGGCGATCAGGCTTCGGGTCAATACTCCTTTGACATAGTCGCTGAGGAGCACAACGTCAGCATCACTGATTCTCAAGCTGATCGCAGCAATCACCGCATCCTCGATGTCTGGCGAAAGTGCATCTTCCGATTCCTCATCGATTCGAAGGACCTGATGGGCTGTGTCCGCCAAGATTCGCGTTTTGCGTGTCGTTGGACGAGAAGAATCTGGGATCACCACTCCATGCTCGCCAAGTGCTTCCTGGAGCTCGAGTCCGGCGGCATCTTCGCCAACGACTCCGATCACCGTCGCCTTGCCGCCAAGGGCTTCGACATTCTTGGCGACGTTTGCAGCACCGCCAGGCACTGAAAAGGTTCGATGCTGCTTGACCACCATAACCGGGGCCTCGGGGCTGATGCGGGTGGCCTTGCCGACGATGTATTCGTCCAGCATCAAGTCCCCCACGATCAAAACATGCTTTCCGCCGAAGTCGTCGAGCAGGTCCTTGTATTTCACGAGGCAAGCAACTCCTGTTGGGCGTGGGCCGGTCTGCGCCACGCGACATACAGCGACATGCCAACGATCACCAGCACGGCCGCCATGGCCTGAGCTTGGGTAATGGGTATCGGCAGACCTTCCCAATAGGTACTGGAAGCCAGGCCCGCATCGACTTGCCGCGGTGTGCCTGCTCTCCAGAATTCATAGATGAATCGAGCGAGTCCGTGAAGGGTGAGAGCCAAAGCGAACACTTGGCCACGTGATTGGCCCTTCCTCTCAACCCAAAGTATCAGCGGTACCGCCGCCAGGTTCATCAGCGCATCATAAATCTGGGCTGGATGCATTGGATTGGGCAGTTTCCCGATCATGATGCCCCATGGAAGGTCGCAAACACCTCCATAGCAGCATCCGTTCAATAAGCACCCGACCCGCCCGATCGCATGCATCACGAGCCCTGCCGGCGCGATCACATCGAGAAGAAGCTTGATCGGCCATCCGGCTCGTCGAGCCCAGAAGACCATATATGCCAAAGCCGCAATGATTCCGCCGAAGCTCGTGAGGCCCGCAAAC
>CAMLEL010000385.1 GCA_946478935.1 uncultured Armatimonadota bacterium | reverse complement strand
GTTACCGCGAGATCCTCTTGGGCAAGAGAAGGCTTGAGCATCGCTACTGCAACAATCGTTAACCCCGGGTATCGCGGAATTATTACTTTGGAGCTTGCGAATCTTGGGCAAATCCCAATGCGACTATTTCCCGGACTGCGACTAGCGCAGATCGCGTTCTATGCGCTCGAGGGCCAGCCCACCGCAAGCACAAGTGGGCAGTTCGACATGAGCTTTGAGCCAACGGCTGGGAACATCGCCAAAGGTGACACTAAATTCCTTTAGCCGGTCGTAGGCCCCGCGCGAAGAACCACGTTCCGAACGCCTGTCGCCGTCCACAGCTTTCCTCTCTGTGTTCTTGTACCTGTGGCGTTGAGCGCGAGTGCAAGCTTGGTGTAGCTTGTAACTCCGGACGCCTTGAACGCATTGATGGTAGGTAGACATCTACGCGCGAAGTCGTCGGCTAGTTGCTTGCTTTGAAGCGCAGCACGAGCGGACTGTGCGGCAGCATTTGGGTTCCCGAGTAGCACTCCCCGGGCCTTCGCCGCCTTGAGTGCCGCCTTGGTGCGGTGAGCGATCATGTCGCGCTCGTGTTCCGCCATAGCAGCAATGATGTGGATCGTCAGCTTGTTTGCGGTGGGCATATCCGCCGCTACAAACTCGACACCCGATTCGAGTAATTGGCTAACGAAGTAGACGTTTCGCGCAAGCCTGTCGATTTTTGCTATTACAAGCACCGCACGCGTGGTTCGGCAGTGCTTGAGAGCTTCGAGGAGCTGAGGCCTGGACGCCGCTTTACCGGATTCAACCTCCTGAAACTCTTTGATTAGTGTCCCCCCGACGCTCGACACGTAGCCTAGAACTGAATGACGCTGGGCATCGAGGCCCAAGCCGCTTCTGCCCTGCGCCTGGGTAGAGACACGGTAGTAACTAACGAAGCCGCTCATAGGTTATAAATCCCAATCGCCCGTTTGGTGATTATAAGGCCTGCCCGCCAGCCAGCTTCCGCCACCGGCAAGGCTGTCGCCCTTCCGGGGTGACTCAGCAGCCCAGTCAGGGCTGCCTAGGAGCGCAGGAGAGCTAGGGACACATCAGCGCTGTCCGAAGGGATGCCCGCGCTACGTTGGCTCGAATGTCGCATGAGGCGGCTCGGAGGGCTCAATGGACGTCTTTTGGATCACCTTTCGCTTGCACTCTGACTCGACTTATGACGACCGCTATGAGGCGCTCGTCAATGCAGTGCACGCGCACGCGGTCGAAGGGTGGTGGTCCGAGCCAACTTCGTTTTGGATGGTGGGAAGCAACTCCAGCAGGGCCCAGGTTGCCGCGTCGATCAAAGCCGCTATAGCGCCAAGCAAAGACCTGGCCCTAATCGGCTCAATGAAGTACACCGGCGCCACGCTAATAGGGAAAGCAAGCGACGTTGGCACGCTCAAGACGCTGGAACCCTTGCTGGTGACGATCTAAGGCCGTACGAGCGCGTCTACGCGTCCCGACCTTGGCGATTCGGGCCAAGCGCTACCGTACGAAGGCGCCGCCTCAGGCGAAAACATTGGGTTTCGGTGCGGCGACACTAGCAGCGTTGCCAACCCAGCGTGTCGTGCTAGCGACACGTAAAACGCCCGAACTACTAAATAGGGTCGGTGCACAACCGCGCCGGCATTCCTTTTTGTAGGGGGAAGTAAGCGACCGAAGCGCGACTCAAAGAGGCCTCTTTTCGGAGGGCCTTATCGGCGTATTACATCCAACGAAAAGGTGAAAACACCCATATGGCCTCCGCAGATCATCTTGTCATGAAGTATGACCACTACCGCGCAATCGGGCATGGCGTCTACGCAGTAACACTCTCTACCTACGTCAAAAGTGAGAGGCGTACGTTCAATCGATCATCCGACTCAGCAGACGATCGATGGCGGATGTTCTGGGATCACCACTTCATTTTTGGCGTCAAGCGATCCCTGCCATTCAAGGCAAAGATTGATCACGACTGGGTTCTGGAATGCTCGCCGGAAGGATACCTCCACTACCACGGTCTACTCGCCGTTGACGCATCCCACAAGCACAAACTTTGGACCCAAAGCGGCTTGAACAAGCGACTTCGGCGCCGCTTGGACTCGTTCTCCGACCGGGGGAAGTATCGACCGTTCCGCATCAACAAGTACCTCGTCGAACCCGTGGAGAACGTCAAAGCCTGGAGCTGCTACTCAACGAAGCAGAACGGCGCTTACCTAAATACGAACGTACTTCCAACACGAAATTGAACATGCAGAGCCTTATCACCTTCAACGCCGAACCGAACGACTCGCCG
Organism: uncultured Armatimonadota bacterium; assembly: GCA_946478935.1. The sequence continues at coordinate 685 of CAMLEL010000385.1, read as the reverse complement.
GACGCGTCCCAAGTCAGTTACCAAAGTCCAATCGATTCAATCTGGATGCGACTTGCGCACAACCCGGGCGCCGACAGCATCGAAACGAAGATTGCTCTACTGGCGAAACTGGTTGTTCTCATGCACAAGCAGCTACTGAGCCGACAAGAGGGGCCACCATGAGCGATCAAATGAGGAGAATTCGCAACTTCCGCATCAGTAACGCGCTTGACGAACAACTCAAGGCCGCAGCTGAACTCGTCGGGGCAGATCCTTCGACCCTATTGCGCGACTTCGTGCGGGACGGAACATCTTTGATAGCGAAGTCAGAGGAAGTACAGAGGATGCTGCGGCAGCGATACAGCTAACACACTCAGTCAGCCGTCAGCAGCTCAAAGTGGGATATGTACTTCTGAGTGAACGCTGCCGAGTCCTGCTTCCACTCCGCATGGCAGTCGACCCCTGCACTGAAGAACTCGTCTTTCGTCATTGACCCCACTGGCAGGGCGTCAAACTTACACTGGCACATAGCTATGGCGAGCAACTGTTCGTCACGACTGCCGAACTTGCCCTCAGGCTGACTGGCCTCAGCCTCGCCGAAGCAGTGTGGCAGGTAGTCATCGTAGTGAGGAACTGGTTTCCGCTCCTGTTCCAGCGCATCGTCAGAAGCCGGATCGCTAGGCTGGGGTTGCAAATTGGCAACGGG
>CAMLEL010000384.1 GCA_946478935.1 uncultured Armatimonadota bacterium | reverse complement strand
GCTTCTTGGGATCGGACTCCTGCATGTACCAGTCGCTCACCAGATCCATTCCGTCCGGGTTGGCGTGGACGAAGAGGATGATCACGTTGTCGAGGATTCGCCTTGCTTCCTCATCGTTGCGGCTGACCATCTGCCAGCTGGTCTCGATCAGTTGTTGGGCGCCCAACACTTCGGTCGCATGGAGACCGCCGTCGATCCAAACCACCGCCTTACCCTCTTTTGCCAGACGCCTTGCTTCCTCGGGCGAGACGCCATCGGCCAGGCATAGCTTTTTGCTGATTTCTTGGAATCGCTTCAAGCGTCTGTGGTTCTCGGGCGAGGTGACGATCGCCATGAGTTGGTCCCGCCCCTCCTCGGTTTTGCCCATCGACTGCACGATCATCCGGTCGCTCTCCGCGTCCAGCTTGCGCCAGTACTCGCTGAACTGCTTGTAATTGGAGAGGTAGTAGTCGTCACCCACATCGTGGCCAAAGAACTGCTTGGGACTGGTGACCCGGGGACCCACCGATTGGGCGAGCGTGAGAGCGGGGAGGGCGAAGAGGAAGATCGCGGCTTTGCGCACCATGCTCAGGACGTTACCTGACGCGATTCAGACTCCTACTCGACCAGCGGCATGCCACACCTAGAAACCCAGCCGAACTAACTTAACTCGCCTGCAAAGCCACGCTGAACTGCTTCTGATACAGACCGGTATAGATGCCGCCACGCGCAACCAACTCCGCATGAGTTCCCTGCTCCATGATGACTCCCTTCTCTATCACCACGATCACATCCGCCTTCACGATGGTCGAAAGCCGGTGCGCGACCACGAAGCTCGTTCGCCCAATGAGCAAGTTGTCCAGAGCATCTTGGAGCTGCGCTTCCGTTTGTGAGTCGAGTGAAGAAGTGGCCTCTTCCAAAATCAATATCCGGGGATCAGCCAGCAGAGCCCTGGCGATGGCGATTCGGTGCTTCTCACCCACCGACAGCTTCACTCCATCCTCACCGATTTTTGTTTGGTACCCGTCCGGCAAACCGAGAATGGCGTCATGAATGTTGGCCGCAACGGCTGCCGTTTGAACTTCCTCGTCGGATGCTTCCATGCGTCCATACCGAATGTTCTCCATGACGGTCGTATTGAAGAGAATGCTCTCCTGTGCGACCACTCCCACTTGCGATCGGTAGGTGAGCAGCTGGACGTCACGCAGGTCGTGCCCATCGATCGTGATTCGGCCCTTTTGAGGATCATAGTGGCGAAGCAGCAGACTCGTCAGGGTTGTCTTCCCGCTTCCGCTAAAGCCAATCAGCGCCACCATTTGACCGGCTTTCACATGCAGGTCCAAGCCTTTGATAACCGGTTGATCCGGCTCGTACTCAAACCACACTGCCTCAAATGAGACGTCGCCCCGGATGCTGGGCATCGGCGCAGCGTCTGGTTGGTCGTCCACCGCATTCTGGATGTCAAGAGTTCGAAATATTCGATTGAGCGCCGCCTGGGCACGCGCGATGGGGTCGATCGCGACCAAGAATTGAACAATCGGCCCGTAAACGTAGGTCACGGAGTACATCAGGAACATGACGAGGGTGCCCGCGCCAATCTCCCCCCTCAGGCAAAGTAGCCCGCCATACCCAAGCACCAAGCCTTGTCCAATGCCGCAAAGCGCATCCGCCGAGGTCCAGAGTCCACCGCCCAATGCGCCCTGCTTTACGTTCAGACCCATCAAACCACGGGTGATCGCCATGAATCCGCGCGACTCCCTGCGCTCCTGGCCGAAGCTCTTAACGACCTGGACCCCTGCCAGTCGCTCCTGCATCACGCCGAACATCGTATCTCGCCTCGAGCGGATATCGTCGCTGGTGGTCTGGAGCGGCTTCAAAAACCGGCGGAAGTTCAGTGCATACAGCGGAGCCGGGCTCAGGGCGAGCAAGGCCATCCGCCAATCGATCGTGAACAGCACAATGACGACGATCACAAATTGGACGGCCCCAGAAACCAACGTGTTGAGGTTGCCCGTGATGAGGTTGTTGACCGTGCCCGCATCATTGATGACGTAGCTGACCAGTTTGCCCGTTTGGTTCTTTTCGAAGTACGAAAGCGGGAGGCTCTGCATATGGCGGTAGAGTCGCTCCCGCATCAAAAGCAGGAATTTCTGCCCCATGAGAGAGGTGTAAACACCGAGGGCGTACCCAATCACGCCCTGACCCAGGGCAAAACCAACGATGTACAGGAGATACTGGAGGGCGTTGACGGGTTCGCCCCGCTGCAGTTTGTTGACGATGTCGCCAAGAATCAATGGGGGCAGAAAGCCAAACGCAGACTGCAAAATCGTCAAACAAGAGCACAGGCCGAGGAGACCCGAGAAGGGTCGAAGCTCTTGAATGAGCCTGCGAATTGGAGACGGGCCTCGTCGCTCGTCCGCCCTACGCTCGTCAGGGTCGTCTGCGGTGGGCATCGATCAGAAGTGCCAAGTTTACGTCAACTTGAGACGAGGCAGATGCCCGATTCGTCATTATCCAAAACATAAATCAGAACTTTTTGGCAGCAAAGCATTGAGAGAACATTTCGGACAAGTCCTCGACAACATTCGGCACGATGTGGTGCGCATGGGCGCAAAAGTTAACGACCTGGTCAAGGCCGCAATCGATGCGGTGCTTAATGGCGACCTTGAGTTAGCCCATCGCGTCATTGCCGACGATGATGAGATTGACAAGTTCGAACATGAGATGCACCGAAGGACGGTATTGACCGTTCTGCAAGAATCTCCGGTGGCCAGCGACTTCCGATTTCTGGTCTCCGCCCTCGGCGTTGTGGGTGAAATCGAGAAAGCCGCCGACGATGCCGTGAAGCTGGCGAGAAGGGCCCGGAAGCTCAGCGGCTACTTTCCGGCGGAGATGCGCGTCGCTCTCGTTCAGTTGGGTGAACAGAGTCGACAGATGTTCAATTCATCCATCCGGCTCTTTGCCGACTATTCGGATGAGTTGGCGGGCGAGATCATTGCT
>CAMLEL010000383.1 GCA_946478935.1 uncultured Armatimonadota bacterium | reverse complement strand
AGATGAAGACGAAATGTTCCTCGTGGTGAAGGGCCGGTTCCGAATGGATTTCCGAGATCGATCGGAATGGATCGAAGTGGGCGAGTTCATCGTCGTCCCTCGCGGGGTTGAGCACAAGCCGTTTGCGGAGCAAGAAGCCGAAGTGATGCTATTCGAACCGGCATCGACCATCAATACCGGGTCTGCCGGCGGTGATAGGACGATCCTGGATTTGGACCGAGTTTAAACAGAAAGAGCCGATCTTTCGATCGGCCCTTTCTACTTCGTTTGTACGCCTAGCCAACAAATTTGGATGCCAGGTTGGTGTCCAGTCCAATGCCGGGGCCCATGGTCGAGCTGAGCGTGACGGACTCCACGTATTTGCCTTTGGCGCTACTCGGCTTCGCCTTCAACACTGCACCAAAACCGGCCTTGAAGTTCTCAACGATCTGCTCGTCCGAGAAGTTGACCTTGCCGATACTCATGTGAACGACGCCGGCTTTATCCGTGCGGTATTCGACACGGGTTGCGGCCTTGAGCTCCTTCACGGCGGTTCCGATATTGTTCGTCACCGTGCCATTTCGCTTGTTCGGAGTTCGGGGGCCCAGCGCCTTACCGATCTTGCCAATCTGGGGCGCCATTTCCTCAGTCGCCAAGATGACGTCGAACTTCAGTTCCTTGTCGCCAGTTTGGATTCGCTTGATGAGGTCCTCATCGCCGACCACGTCGGCGCCGGCAGCCTCTGCTTCCTTGGCCAAGTCGCCCTTAGCCAAAACGGCGACAAGTTTGGTTTTGCCCGTGCCATGAGGAAGGTTGGTGATCCCGCGCACGTTCTGATCGCTCTTTCGGGGATCGATGCCCAAACGAATGGCGAGGTCGATACTCTCTACGAATTTTGCGGTTGCGGTCTTTTTGACGAGTTCGACGGCGCTGTGGACATCCAAGAGGGCATCCTTGTCAACGGTCTTTGCAACTTCGAGATAACGCGGCGAGTGCGCGTTCTTCTTAACGTTCTTTCTCAATTGTTTCACCTGTGGTGCAGGCGTTCCAAGTCCTGGAACTCCCACGGAATGTACATCAGGATACCTCACCAGCCGCCAGACTACAGGACCGCCATCAGCAGTCAGAATAAGGACATGAGCTTGAACGCTTTTGCCGCCGAACGTCGCCTTGCGATATTCGAGGAACTGAAGAAGGGTCTTGAGCCCTCCGGCGAATTCGATACCGCCCTGCTTGCCGAGGGAAAGGCGAAGGGAGCCCCCCAGATGGGAGCTACGCAATACAAACCTGACCGAATTGCGTTCGAGTTTATTTATCCCGACCCGGGTTCGACGGCGACTGTTCTAACCGTTGCGATTTCGCCGCCCGAGCGAATTGTTTTCATGCCCGTTCCGGAGTGGGTCATCGAGAATATTTGGCAGGGCGACGTAACCGGAAGCTTCCACTTTATCAGCGATGCGGAACGATTGTACGCAGCACTTGGAAGCGAGTTACAGGTTGGTTCGAACGAAAAGTGGTTCGAGCCCCAAATGGCAAAGCGGCGTGAATAAGGCAACCGGTACATTTATAGCCGATGACCACCCTCCTCGCAACGTGGCGTGAGCCGGGACCGATCGCTCTCAAAGCTGCCGAAGCAGCCCTTGCCGCTGGGAATGACCTCAAAACAGCCATCGAAAAGGGATTGGCCGCCTGTGAACTGGACCCGTCGCTTCTGGCGATCGGACTCGGATCGCTCCCAAATGCCGATGGCGAGCTTGAACTAGACGCGGCAATGATGGACGGCCAAGACCTCTCGGCGGGAGCGGTTTGCGCCGTCAAAGGCATTGTGCCGGTCATCTCAGTAGCCCGAAAGGTGATGGAGGAAACACGGCATGTGATGCTCGCAGGTGATCAGGCGCGCCGATTCGCAATTGCAAAGGGCTTTCGCCCGGTAAACCTGATGACCGCCGAAAACTGCCGCCGCTACGAGGAGTGGACGCATTCAGAAGAGGGAACCACTGACTCGTATCATCATGCCGTGCCGGACGGAAACAATCACGGAGACACCGTCACCATGCTCGGATTGGAAGCGGGACCTCATACAATCGCCGCAAGCAGCACCAGTGGCCTTCAGTGGAAGCTACCGGGGCGGGTCGGAGATTCGCCGATCGTGGGTGCAGGAATCTATGCCGATGACGAAGTTGGATGTGCTGGCGCAACTGGACTCGGCGAGGAGCTTTGGAAGGCGTGTGCCTCGTTTCGCGTGGTTGAGGCGATGCGCCGTGGATTGACGCCGCTTGAGGCTTGTAGAGAGACAATTCGACATATGAAGCGTCGCCAGACTCACGCGTGTGATATGCCATGTGTCGTATTAGCACTCAATACTAATGGTGAGTACGGCGCTGCCACCACCCTCGGCGAGTTCCCTTTGTGGGTGAGCCAAAATGGCGCCCAAGAGCTCTGTATCTACCGGGCAGACGAGGTGTAATTGGCCAAGCTGATCGGGACTGCCGGCCATGTCGATCATGGTAAGACAACGCTGGTCAAAGCGCTTACCGGTATCGATGCCGATCGACTTCCGGAGGAGAAGAGTCGAGGACTCACGATCGATGTCGGCTTCGCTTTCATTGATCTGCCGGGCCTGGGACGGGTGTCCATCGTCGACTTGCCGGGGCACGAACGCTTCATCTCCAATATGCTCGTGGGGGCGTCGGGAGTCGACCTGGCGCTGCTCTGTGTCTCGGCAAACGAAGGAGTCAAACCGCAGACGGTCGAGCATTTTCAAATCCTGAGTCTGCTGCCCGTGCAGGCCATGGTCGTAGTTCTGACCCAGATTGACCTCGCAGAACCAGACGATTTGGAGTTGGTGAAGCTCCAGGTGGAAGAACTGCTGCGTGATTCAAGATTCAAAGGCGTTCCGGTTATCCCCGTATCAGCGATCACGGGTGAGGGATTGGAGGCACTGCGAGCGACCTTAACGGCAGAATTGAGCAAGACTCAGAAAGATCAGGTTGGGACAGTTT
>CAMLEL010000382.1 GCA_946478935.1 uncultured Armatimonadota bacterium | reverse complement strand
TGGATTTGCCCTTGGCTTTGCCCATTCCAATTCATCGGCAATCAGACGATCGATGTAGTCCCTGAACTGGGCAATCGCCTGGTCAAATGGCCGCACGTCGCGATAGCTTCGGGCCAGCATGACCCCACCCTCCATCGTCGTCAAAGTGAACATGGCCAAATCATGAAGATCGACTGATTCGGGCAACTTGGCCGAATCACGGAAGCACTGTTCGATGGCATCGACCCACTGGTCGAAGTTCAAGTTCATAAGTGGTCGAACGCCCGGGTGGCTGTTGGCCACCTCAAGCACCAGATTGCCAATCGGGCAGCCCATCTCAAAGTCGCTCAACAGAAGCATCTGGCGTTAGCCATCAAGCACACCTAACACCCGCGCTAGCGGATCAGATATTCGCTCGTAGGTGTACTTCAGCAAGCCCTCATAGATGTTCGCCCGGTAGAAGTCCAAGACGGCCAGCAGCAAATCTTCCTTGGTCGGAAAGAAGTAGTACAGACTGCCACTTTTGACTCCTGCCCGTTGAGTGATCTGGGCGAGTCCCGTCGAGTTGTATCCCTGCATCAGGAACAAATCTCGCGCCGCTTCAACTATTCTCTCTCGGGTGTTCAGGGAGTCCATCTGACTGGGTTAGTCAACCAACTAAATCATATCACGAAAGTCAATTGCAGAAAGAAGCTTTTTTTAGCCCTTCTTTAAGGACCCGTTCGGGTCCGAAGCATTCTGAACCTCAGTCGCCAACCAATTCCTCAAGGGTCTTCGGCCAATCCTCCTTGAGCAACCGAGAAAGGGCACGGTCGGCGAGGACACGCCCCTCGTTCTGGCAACGCGCACAATAGTTCGCCTCATTCTCCGCATAAACGATCCGCTGGATTGGCAGACCACACACGCGGCAAGGCTTTCCGAATCGTCCGTGCACGAAAAACTCATCCCTAAATGCCGTGATCTCGCCTCGCCCGGGAAACCGACCCTGAAACTCCGCTCGCAATTGTTGGATCCACCGTTCCAAGGTTGACCGGGTGGCATCGTAAAGTCGTCTGATCTCGTCATCGTCAAGAGTTTGCGATAGCTTGACCGGAGACAGCTTCGCCTCAAACAGAATCTCATCCGAATAGGCATTGCCGATTCCGCTGAAGGTTCTCGGGTTCGTCAGGATGCGTTTCAGCGTTCGATTGTCCCGGACCACTCCGGCCGCAAACTCGACCGCCGAGGAAACAAGGGGATCGATGCCGCCCCGATCGAGCGCCAGGGCGCTATCCCGATTGGAAAACGCATGCAAGGAGGTTCTGCGTTTTGTTCCTGCCTCCGTCAAGAGCAAGGTGCCTGATTCAAACTGAAAGACTGCCAGGTCGGTCTTGGCTGGCCGGACTGGTGGTTCTTGCAGCCACAGCAGGCGACCCGCGATCATCAGGTGAATAACCAAGAAGATTTCTTCCTGAAACACGAGCATCAATCGTTTGCCGATCCTCTCCACACCCGTCAATGTCTTGCCGATTGCCTCGGCCGGGGGCGGATCGAATGTCCGAACTAGGAATGGCCGATACACTCTCAAAGAGATCAGGCTTTGTGTCTCGGCGGCACGCTTGATCGCTTCCTGATACGCAACAATATCCGGGAGTTCGGGCACAAGCGGAAATTACTCGATTCGCCAACATTCGTTGCGAATCTGATGAAACGCGTGTATTATTTAGTATCCTTAAATAAATCGACGCCCATGATCTCCGACGCCGCCGTTATTTCCTGTTTGCGCCACGCTTCCACAATTGCGTTGGCTGCCATAAACGTCATGATTGCCTCCGCATCCGGTTCGATCACAATCGACGCTTCCAAGCTGGGTCCGCCGATCTCGCGGGACCTATATGGCATCTTTCTGGAGGAGATCAGCAACTCCACGGAAGGAGGTTTGTATGCCGAGTTGATCCAAAACCGATCCTTCGAAGATGCGCGGATCCCATTCGGTTGTCGATTGGAGAACGGCCGCATCATTCCTCCCCGAACGCCTCACTTTTGGCATCCCGAGAGACCTGGTGACTGGACGCTCCCCTGGCCCGATCGAGGTCCCCATCCGGCATGGAAGACATCGGGTGATGGAAAGTTCGAAATCACGCAAGACAATCCCCTCAACCCCGTCAATCCAACATCGATGCGGATCGACTCCAAGGGCGCCACTCTCACGAATGAAGGCTTCTGGGGAATCAACGCGGTTCAAGGCGAGACCTACAAATTAAACTTCCACGTCCGCTCAGATTCCTATCAGGGCCCCCTGATTGCCACCCTGAAAGCATCGGATGGTCGAGAGCTGGGCTCAACTGAGTTGAGCGTGACTCCGTCCGGAAAATGGACGAAACTATCTGCCGACATCCGGGCAAGGTCCAATGATCCCAAGGCCCAGTTCGAGCTAAAATTTCCGGGCTCTGGAGTGCTCCAGATCGACCACGTCTCCCTGTTTCCGGCCAAAACTTTTGCCAACCGACCGAACGGATTGAGGAAAGATCTGGCGGACTTGATCGCCAAACTGAAGCCTCGGTTCATTCGGTGGCCCGGCGGATGCGTCGTGGAAGGCATCACCGTTGATAACCGTCCGCGATGGGAAAAGACATTGGGCCCCGTGGAGGCGCGCGAACCCCAATACGTTCCCTGGGGCTACTGGACTTCCAACGGCTTTGGCTATCACGAGTTCCTCCAACTCTGCGAAGATCTCGACGCAGAGCCGCTCTACGTCTTCAACGTCGGCGTATCCTGTGCCTTTCGCAGCGGAACGTTCATCACCGACGATCACCTGCCCGAGTTGATCCAGAACACCCTCGACGCGATCGAGTACGCAATCGGTCCAGCCGACTCGAAGTGGGGCGCCGTGCGCGCCAAAAATGGCCATCCCAAACCATTCAAGATGTCCGTCGTCGAGATCGGGAACGAACAGCAGGGTCCACGATATGGCGCTCGGGTAAAGCTGTTTCGCGAAGCGAGTCGGTGCCTCGGGAGCGTGGGCGTCGATGA
>CAMLEL010000381.1 GCA_946478935.1 uncultured Armatimonadota bacterium | reverse complement strand
GCTGCGGAATCTGGCTCGGCGGATCGACAAGGCGCTTGCCCGCACGACGGACAAGATGACGGCTCTGCACCTTCAAGATTCCCGGTCCGAAATCGAAAAGATCTTGCTGGGCAAGAAGACTGCGGCTGCCCCTGCGCCGTTCGACTTCTCATCGCTCTTTGGATTCAAAGACAGAGACATTTGCAATATGCATCCTCATGGCCTGAAGCCATGGGAAATCGAAAAGTAGGTTCACAAGCGCGCCTGCCACCGGATTGCGGAGGCAGGCGCGTTTGTGTTAATAGTCGACGGGTCGCAGGTAATACTCACCGATCGCGCTGCTGCTGAGCATCGCCACGGTTGGTAGTCGCCGCTTCCAATGGGTCCCATCCACACGTTTCACCACCAAATCCACATCGGCTTCCGGGAACCCCATCTGCACGAGCTTCTTTCGTGAAAATCCCTGGACCAGTAGATTCAAGATGCGGTCGGCCTTTTGGTAGGTGATGCCAAAATCACCTTCGTCGGTCTGGCCCTTGATCAAGTCCGCCGTCGCTGGCTTGTCGACGATTTCACTCGGGACGCCAAGTTCGCGCGCCAGTTGCCAAACCTGCGTCTTGAAAAGGTCACCCAAGGGATTGATCGGCGGGCTGTCATCAGCGTGCCAGGTGTAGTAGCCAAACAGGCGCTCGCTCTTATTGCCGGTACCGATGGGAAGCGCGCCAATCTTTGCCGACTGATCAAACAAAACGATCATCCTCGACCGGGCACAAACGTTCCCTAACCTTTGACCGGAGATTTCAGGTTCCAACCCCACGTAGCCATCTACCATCGACGTAATCTCGACTGTCTCCTCATGGATTCCAAGGTCATCGATCACCATCTGCGCATGGTCCAAACTCTCTTGAGAGGAAATCTTGTACGGCATCCTAAACGCCCACACGTTCTCGGGTCCGAAAGCTCTCGCGCAGAGGTAGGCCACGACTGCCGAATCCACTCCACCGGAAAGTCCAAGGAGGGCTTTGCTGATGTTACGGCGGCGAATCACCTCGTCTCTCAAGAAAGCCACCAGCCACTTTGCAACCAACGGAGCGTTGATCTGCAGGCCAACATCGGATTCTGCTTCGAACGTGCTGCCCCGGCTCACGGGTAGGACCATGAACAGACTTTACACCCAAATCCGGTCCTACTTCGGGGGTCCAAAGTCCCCGAGAACCTATACACTTCGAACATTCAAACCAAAGATGCTGTACATTACCGTGTGTCCGACGGCATTTTTTTGACCGTCATCGAAACGCAACGAAGCGCAAGGAGCTCAATTAGAAGTGTCGGGAACCGTTAAATTAGTCCTCTTGATTCTGGCTGCCATCGTCGGAATCTACGTAGTCATCAAGCTTGTCACTGGACTCATTTCAACCGTTCTCTCATTGATCCTTCCCCTTGCCGTCGTCCTTGGTGTAGGTTACGTGATCTATCTCGCGATCGACCGCAAAGCACTCGGCGGCAGCCGAAGATATCTTCCCTAAACGGACCAGACTTCCTGATCGGTTCCCATTGGGTTAATCTGTTTGGCAATGCTCGCATTCATTGCCGTCCTTGCCATCTCCCCAATCCCGCAGATTGCCCGAGACGCCTACGGCGTTCCTCATGTCCAAGGCACGTCCTTGGATGAAGCTTTTTACCAGGCGGGTTATGCCGTGGCCCAAGACCGCCTCTGGCAGATGGAAAACTCCCGCAGAGTGGCTCGGGGCAAAATGGCCGAGGCTTTTGGAGCCTCCTTTTTAGCCTCTGATCGCGAGGTCCTTTCATTTGCATATACCGATGAGGAACTTCGGAGCCAGCTGGCTCAGCTTTCGACGCCTTCCCGCCAAATGATTGCCGGCTATGTTCGAGGCGTAAACGCCTGGATTACCGAAGCCAGGGCCACCAACAAACTGCCCGAAGGCTACGCCAAGAATCAGCTTGAACCGGAACCGTGGACCGAATTGGATACGGCCGCCATCACGATCCGCCTCTTTCAACAGTTCGGAAAGGGCGGCGCCGGCGAGATCAGGAATATGGCCCTGCTCGCCTACTTGCAGAGTCGAGCGGAAACCAAGGACCGTGTGCTCGACATCCTGGAAGACTTCGCCTGGTTCAACGATCCAGCGGCCACAACCACGATACGAGATTCAAGCCTTTCCGCCGGGGATCGCGCTAAGTTCAATCTTCCTGATCGTGCGGTCTCCGCGCGTCACATCTCATCGCTCCCGAAGGTTTCGCTCTTGGAGCTTCTCCCGGGCGTTCGCCTCGCCGAACAGCAAACGTCTCGAGCGGTAGCTGAGAGTGTTTCCGCGCCCTCCAAATGGGGCAGCTATGCCATTGTCGTCGGGCTCTCACGCTCGGCTACCGGCTACCCGCTGCTGCTTTCTGCACCCCAGATGGGCTTTCGAACACCCAGCGTGATCCATGAGATGTCCATTTCCGCCCCCGGCTATGAAGCGGTTGGAATGGATGTGCCAGGGGTCCCTGGCATCGCGATCGGGCATACCAAAACTCTTGCTTGGGGCCTGACGAGTGGCGTGGCAGATACGGACGATATTTTCTACAATCCGACTGAGGGCGCACAATACCGCGAAAATGGTGTCACCCATGAATTCGAGTCAAAATCGTTTCCGCTCAAGGTGAAGGGAGGCGCTGACCAAACCTTTGTGCAACGCCGCACCCATTCCGGTCCCGTTGTGTTGGAAAGCAAAACCGCACGCGTGGTCTTCTCAAGAAGCTCAGCGAGCCGAGGCCAAGAGTTGAAGTCGCTCGACAGCGTCATTCTCATGGCCCAAGCAAAGGATGCCTCCGCCATTCAGACCGCCCTGGACCACGCTACGGTGAACTTCAATTGCTTCTATGCGACTTCGAGCGGAGACATCGGCTATCGATACACCGGTATCGTTCCCGCTCGATCACCCATGATTGACCCCCGGTTTCCCGCGCTTGCTTCGGGTGACAATATGTGGCCGGGCAAGTTGCCGATGCCTCGTCAGGAAAATCCCAAATCCGGC